>NZ_JBQHVO010000080.1:0-19691 GCF_052064465.1 Niallia sp. HCP3S3_B10
TAGCTTTTTATTACTTGTTGTCATTCTATAACATTCGTTATAAAACGATTATTGTTGACGTTTGTTTGTTCAGTTTTCAAAGAGCAATTTACTTAGCCGCTCAATAAGCGACTTTATTAATTTAACACATTCTCTTTCAGGAGTCAACAACTTTTTAAAATTTATTTTTTCGTTGTTTCCACTCTGTCGAAGTGACGTTTACTAATATACCAAGATAAATAAAAATCGTCAACTGTTTTTTATAATTTTATATTTTTTCATCTAACATCTTATTTTCCGACAGGATATAAGTTAAACAATCCTTCGGGGCTGCAACTCTTTTTAACAAAGAAAACAAATCCTTATATCTTTCTATCATTGCTTTTTTAACAGAGAGATCAATTCTTTTATCTCCCAAATCCAGTAGTATTTCATCTAATTCCCTTTTAATTAGATATTCAATCTCTTTTACTTCTTTTTTATTTAATAATAAACCAATCATTACTGTCCCTCCTGATGCATAGCCTCATTTTAGTCTCTGTATTATGTACTAGTTTTCCTTTTTTTATAAAAATTTTTGTAATTATTTTTACTTTTCCTACATAAGAATGAGACGAGCAGTAAAGTGGACGAGGTGACAAACAGATGAATTTCTTTTATGTGCTGAACAGTAAATCCGTAAAGCAATTCGCATTAATTCTTGTAGTATCCTTCTTTACAGCCTGGTTTTTGTATGTTGAAAATATTGTCCAGATCCCTGTGTTTTCCTCCAAGGATGGACCTAAGGCTGTATATAAAGGAGAAAAGGGAGTCGCCCTAACCTTTAACATTGGATGGGGAGACAAAAAAGCAGAACCTATTCTTGATATTTTGAAAGAAAAGAAAGTTAACGCAACGTTTTTCCTGGCAGGTTCATGGGCAGAAAGACACCCTGAACTAGTAAACAGAATGGTAAAAGAAGGTCATGAGATTGGAATTTTAGGCTATGACTATGTAGATTATTCAGAGGTAAAAGAAGAAAAAATAAGGCAAGATTTATCGAAAGCCAAAACTGCATTTGAAAAATTAAAGATCGATAATATCGCGCTCTCCCGCGCTCCAACTGGTCATTTTAATCAATCTGCTTTAACCATTGCAGATCAATACGATTATACTTTAGTTCACTGGAGCATTGATTCAAAGGATTGGACAAATCCTGGAACAACACAAATTATTAAGAAGGCAGGATCTGCTAAAAAAGGAGATATCGTATTATTGCACGCTTCTGATTCAGCGAAGCAAACCGCAAATGCTCTTCCTGAAATTATAAAGAAATTACAAAAAAAGAATTTAGAATTTGTTACTGTTTCAGAGATGATTTCTAATGCTGACTCCAAGTCAAAAGAAGTACATTAACGCATTAAGCTGTTTCTATAAAGTTAAACGATTTACAGTAACTAACTTACTTTAGATAGTTACTCAAAAAACTCGGGTAACTTTTTTACAGAAACAGTTTTTTCTTTTTCCATATACCAATATCTTTTCCTTTACATTAGGAATAAAAAATAAAAAAGAATCCATTCTACTTAATAGATATCTTTAACGAAAGAGGTAATTGTCATGCTAAAAAAAGGGATTACCCTCCTACTAATCATTTCTTTATTAAGTGGATGTTCAGATAGTGAAAGTTCTCAACAAATGGACTATGACCAAACAAAGAAAATGGTTGTAGATATTTTGAAAACGGATGATGGGAAAAAGGCGATAAGAGAAGTAATGGATGACGAAGAGATAAAACAAAATTTAGTAATGAATGAAAAAGCAGTAACAAGCACGATAGAAAAAACACTGGTTTCCGAAAAAGCGGCTGACTTCTGGAAGAAAGAGTTCCAAGATCCTGAGTTTGCTGAAACAATGGCAAAAAGTATGAAGACGGAAAACGAAAAATTGATAAAAAATCTAATGAAGGATTCTGAATATCGGAAAATGATGGTCGAGTTATTACAAGACCCTTCCTTAGAAACAGAAATGAAAAACATTTTGAAAAGTACAGAATACAGAGAGCATATCAAACAAATACTACAAGAAACAATGGAAACACCTGAATTTAAGTCTAAGTTTAAAGAAATGCTTGATAAAGCAGCCAAAGAAGCCTCTTCCTCCTTCATTTCCGAAAAACATAAAATTTAAAATAAGGTACCTTCATCGAGGAATATACGTTCCTTTTGAAGGTACCTTTTTCAATCTTTTTTGTAATCAGCTTTCAACTTTATTCCCTGATTTCTCTAGCACTCCTATTATTCGTTCAGCGATTTCTTGATATTTTCCGCCAATAGGATGTTTTTCTTGATAGACAGATGGAGCAAAATCCTCTTCATTCCAATCGGGCTGTCCTAATGGCAGCTCTCCTAAAATTGGAACTTCCAAATCATTAGCTAATTTCTTACCTCCACCTTTGCCAAATACATACTCTTTTTCCCCTGTTAGGCTACTTTCAAAATACGACATATTTTCAATAACTCCGAGGATTTCATGATTTGTTTTCATGGCCATAGCACCTGCACGAGCTGCGACAAAAGCTGCAGTTGGATGGGGAGTAGTAACGATTATTTCTTTACTTGTAGGAAGCATGGTGTGAACATCTAGCGCAACATCGCCTGTTCCAGGTGGTAAATCTAATAATAGATAATCTAGTTCTCCCCACTCTACTTCTTCTAAGAAGCTTGTTAGCATTTTGCCAAGCATAGGACCTCTCCATATAATTGGTGTATTATCCTCTACAAAGAATCCCATAGAAATAACTTTTACCCCAAATCGCTCGACTGGAATGATTCGTTCCTTTATTACTTCAGGTCTTTTGGTGATACCCATCATATCTGGAACACTGAAACCATATATATCCGCATCCAACAATCCAACTTTTTTCCCTAATCTAGCTAATGAAACCGCTAAATTGACAGAAACGGTAGATTTCCCTACCCCCCCTTTGCCACTGGCAACAGCAATATAAGTAGGCTTTTTCTCCGTAGCTTCTGATTCCTTCCATACTTCCGCAACGAGTGCGCTTGATAGTTCCGCAAATCGTAATCCTACACTTTTTATCCCCTTTTCCTTAAGCGCACTAACGATTTCATTTTGCAACTCTATTTGATAAGCAGAACCAAGCTTTGCAACGGCGACCTTTAAACTTGCATGTTCTTTTTCTTCATTCCATTTAACATCTTTCACTGCGCCTAATTCTAGCAATGATTTATGTAAAAAAGGATCGATCATATTCTCCACTATCTTCTCGATTTCTTCTTTTGTTATCATGACACAATCCCCTCTCCTGTTTTACTAACAGTATAGCATAAATTCAGATATCGTTTACATTCTGAAAATTCTAACGCTCAATAAAATAATACGAACCATTTAAACTTTCCGTTAAGTCGACTTCCCACCTACATTACTCATTTATCACAGTAAGTGGTGAGCACCGTACTAGTCGTTAAGAGCGGGAAAAAGAGATTTATTTCCCGGGAATATGAATTAATAGGCATAAATAAGAATAGAGACGTAATTAGTCTCTATTCTTCTACTTCCAATTCCTCTTCATTCGTAAAATAACGATTTACTCCTTTATAGATGGACGCTGCGATTTTTTCTTGATAATCTTCCTGCATAAGATTCGCCTTTTCTTGTGGATTTGATAAGAAACCTACCTCTACTAGTACTCCTTGTTTCTCTGCATATTTTAGTATGTATATACTCTCTAGCGGTTTAGCCTTTCGAGTTGTATTCTCTAAATTATCAATTAACTCATCTTGAATGAATTTAGCCGCTCTAGCATTCCCTTCCAATTGAGCTGAATAAAAAGTTTGTGCTCCACTCCATTTTGATGAAGGTATTGCATTTAAATGAACACTCAAAAATAAATCTGCATCCGATTTATTGATGATATTGATTCTCTCCTTTAAATCCTCCACTTTTCTATTACGATATCCTTTTGTACTTTCACTCGCTAAATCCTTATCTTCTTCTCTCGTCATAATTACTAAGGCACCTTGCTCCTGTAAATAATCACGAAGCTTTAAAGAGACCTTTAATGCGATATCCTTTTCCAATACTTCGTCATCTCCCGCACCACCATCTGGCCCTCCATGTCCCGGATCGATAACAATCACTTTTCCGGTCAATGGTAAATTCCAGGCATCCCATGAATCATCATTTGAGAAATCGAATTGTAATATAAAGAAAAGAAGTGCTAACCCCATGATATATATGCTTATCTTCCACTTTTTACTCACAGTCTCCCTCATTCCCCCTATGCCCGTCCTTATTCTTACTATATGGGGGAACAAGAAATTTTAGAACAGCAAGTCCTCTTGCTTCCTAGATTACTTCGACCATATTATCTACAAAAAAATACCTATTTTTCATTATAGGTATTGATTAAACGACATAGGTGTCGTTATAATACATATATAAACGACATCAATGTCACTTTAAAAAGGAGGAATTTTTATGCTTTCTGGATTATTAAAAACGAACGGATTTAAAAGCCTTATAGCAGCTCAGATTATTTCAGGTTTAGGTGATTGGTTAAGTATTATAGCTATTATGACAATGGTTGGACTAAAATGGAATGCCACTCCAATCGAAGTATCTCTTATTATGTTATGTCTTGCCTTACCCATGGTCTTTCTTGGACCTATAGCTGGTGCTTTTGCTGATCGTTTTAATCGCAAGCTATTAATGATTTTATCTGACCTTATTCGAGCAGGACTGATTTTATTATTGGCCACCGCAGATAGTATCCTCACCGTCTATATCTGCTTATTGGCAATTGGAACCATATCCACTATCTTTATCCCTTCAAAAAACGGGAAACTAAAAGAATTAGTAGACAATCACCATATAAAAAGTGCTATTTCCATTACCACAATGATTGATTCTGGCACCAAAATATTAGGACCATTATTAAGTGGGATGTTAGTTTCATTCTTAGAGGTAAAAACCATTTTCTATCTCGATTCTTTCTCCTTTCTTTTCTCCGCATTGTTACTCCTATTCCTTCCAAAGGAAAAGTCTCGAGTAACTACTGTCTCTACTGAAATTAAAAAGGGGATTAAACCTTCTTTTAGGAAAGATTTAGCGATAGGGATAAAATTCATTACATCCAATCTTTTCATGTTAACAGGAATGATCTTTTTAGGTCTGAGCCTCCTTATCTTACAACTGGCAGATTCACAACTCATCATTCTAATAAGAGAGCTTGAACTAGCCTCCAGTAATTTATTTGGCTATATTGTAACAGCGTCTGGAACAGGGATGTTTTTATCTGGCTATATTCTTGCTAAAAAAACAGATTATCAACCTTTTATATCTATGCTTTTTGGTGTTTGTGGAATTGGGATTAGTTTTGGTATGATGTCTTTATTCACTTATTTCAACGTTAGTCATCCGAATCTATGGGGTTCAGCATTCGGATTTCTTGGTGGATTCACTGCGACGTATGTTTTAGTTCCCTACCAAGCATACATTCAAGCCATTACACCTGTGCAACTTACCGGAAGAGTCTTTGGTGTCATTAATAGCGTTACGACTACTGCCACTATTATCGGCCCATTGCTTGGAGGATGGCTATCCACTATTTTAGGAGTCTATATAACATTTCTGGTAAGTGCATGCTTGTTAATTTTGGCAGCTATTATTGGATGGGTAACTAGAAATAGATTAGATCGGGGGAAGAAAATTGACTCCAAAAGTCAGTCAAAAGCATCTGGAACAGCGACGAGCTAATATCCTTAAAGCAGCTAAGAATGTCTTTATTGAACATGGATATGAAAAAACGACAATGAGACACGTAATGGAGGAAGCCGGTGTTAGCAGAGGTGGTTTATACCAATATTTCTCCAATAAAGAAGACTTATTCGAAGCCATTTTAGCAGAAAACCTATCTTCCGAAGTAATAAATTTGGAAGAACTACTACACAAAGAAATAGAATCTTATTGGCAGTTACTTTTATCCTATATTATCGATGAAAGTCCTGCATCAGAAAATGAAATCAATCCTTTAGCACCGAGTATTTTAGAGTTTTTTGTTACAGGAAGGAATGATATTAGGAGAAGAGAATACGCCCAAAAAAGATATGAGCTTGCCTTGAAGCTTTATGAAGAAATTATTAAAGCAGGACAGAAAAAGGGAGAATTTAATCAAAACTTTAATAGTAAAACTATCGCGCAATCCATTATTACGTTTACCGATGGACTTGCACTTGATTATGCTATACTCCCACCTAAAGATGTAAATCTTAAAGAACAAGCCACGCTTTTTGTAGAGTATCTGAAAATACTTTTAAAATAATATCCACCATAAGATAAAAGGTGGCAGTACTGCCACCTTTAATGAAGCCTAAGCTTTCTTCTTTTATTTGCTTTCTGAACTCCTTCTACCCACCATTCATCCACGAATTGTTCACATAAGTAGTAAAGTGATTCATTTTTATTGCTTTCCTCACTTCCCCAATAAAGTAGAAAGTGGTAAAGAGTTTGCTTTAAATGATTATCCTCTTCCTTGCATCTATTTTTTATAGCTTGAATATCTTCACCATATTCACTAAATTTACTGTAATTTGCTCCTAGCAGAAAGGCTTCTATCGCAACATCATAACAAGCCTCTTCTATTCCCTCATTCATTAAAACACTTGAAGTCAAGTTTGACGAACCAAAATAGCGAGCTACCTTTTCTTTTAACTCTTTAATTGATATTTCCTTAAGAACGGCTCTTTCGTATTTTATTTGTTTTTCTCGTTTTTTTATATCAAAGCTTGTAATGACTGCCAATTGATTTCACCTCTTGGTGTTATTTTTCAACCAACAGGAAGGGACCATACTAGCCCAACAAGCCTTTTGCTATCCAATTGAAAGAATAGTTGCTATTTGAGTGTTTTCTTACCATTTTTCATCCAGTAAATACAAAGAAAACGTTCTATCCCTTGCTTATGTTTTCTTTATATAAAATAGGCTTTAGTTCTATATCACTTAGAGCTTGCCTTTTACTTAATGTGGTTTTGATATAAGCATAAATCACCTTATAATTATTAAAAACCTAAACATTATAGACAAAAAAACTCTCCCTTTCTAGATGGAGAGTTTTTTTACCTATCTTATTTGCCCATTTCCACTCATCATATATTTTACCGTTGTTAGTGCAGGTAGCCCCATCGGTCCACGTGCATGAAGTTTCTGTGTAGAAATTCCAATCTCTGCACCAAATCCTAACGCTCCTCCATCAGTAAATCTGGTGGATGCATTATGATAAAGGGCCGCCGCATCTGTTAACTGCATAAATTTCCTTGCCGTATGTTGATTCTCTGTAATAATCGCTTCAGAATGCTTCGTTCCATACCTATCAATATGCTCTATTGCCTCATCTAGACTATTCACTATTTTTACGGCAATCTCTAAGCTTAAATACTCTTCAGCCCAATCCTTTTCTGTAGCCGGAACAACGCCTGGTAATTCCTTACAAGCCATTTCATCCCCATGAATGAGAATACCATTCGCTGCAAGTGTTTGAGCTAGATCCAATTTATATTTAGCTAGAAATTCTTGATGGATAATCAATGTTTCAGCAGCATTACATACAGCAGGTCGATCCGTTTTCGCATTGACGATAATGTCGAGTGCTTTTTTCAAATCGGCTTCTTTGTCTACATAAAGATGGCAATTTCCTACACCTGTTTCTAGTACAGGAACAGTTGCATTTTCCACTACGGTTTGAATAAGGGATCCGCCTCCCCTTGGAATAAGTACATCTATATGCTCTTTCATCGTAAATAGTTGTTTTGTAGCATTTCGATCTGTTGAAGAAATAAATTGCACTGCTTCTTTTGGAATAGCCGTTTTCTCCAAGGCCTTATGCATAACCTCAACAATTGCCATATTAGAATGAATAGCGGAAGATCCTCCCTTTAAAATGATGGCATTTCCTGACTTAAGCGCTAATCCCGTCGCATCGACTGTAACATTGGGACGAGCTTCATAGATCATTCCTATAACCCCAAGAGGAACACGTATTGTCTCAACTCTTAGGCCATTTTCTAACGTCCAGTTTGATAAAACATCCCCTACCGGATCTGGTAATTCTGCCACTACACGAAGCCCTTCGGCAAAATCCTTAATTCTACTTTCATTCAGAGCCAAGCGATCCATAAAGGCCTTCTCAAAACCACTCGCTTTGCCATTTTGTAAATCTTTTTCATTGGCTTCTAAAATAAAGGCTAGCTGCTTTACTAATTCGTCAGCAACAACATTTAGTGCTTCATTTTTTTCATTTGTGTTTAGAATACTTATTTTTTTCGCAGCCTTTTTCGCAGCGATTGCTTGCATTTCAACGATTTGATAATCTTCCACTATGGATGTCACTCATCTGCCTCCTCTTTTTATACAACTTCTGATGCTATATAGTTACGAGAATAAACAAAGGTTGATTGCTCAATTGCAATATTTTCCTTTTCTACCTTTTCTTTTAGCTCTAAATAAGAAAAGTTCACTCTACCTAATCCAATTTCCTCTTGATGTTCATCTACGATTCTCACAACGGCTCCTTGTTCAAAACGTCCATCCACCTTCACTATATTCTCAGCAAGTAAATCCTTATGTTTCTCAATCATCTCTTCTTTCCCTGTAGTACTTACTACAATTTTTCCTTCAGGTCCAGAATGAAAAGCAATCCACTGTTGTTCGTCACATAAGTTATAGGCATTTTGCTTCTGTCTAAAATAAGTTCCTTTTGCTGTACCATTCACCGCATCCATTAAAATATTAGGCTTTCCTGCTCTTCCTAAAAAAGCGTCTATACCAGAAGCTAATGCGATTTTCATTGCAGCAATTTTAGATTTCATTCCACCTGTTCCTACTTCACTATCTGCTCCGCCTGCTGAAGACTCTATTTTAGAAGTAATGGTTTGAACCTCTTCTAACATCTTTGCTTGTGGATTCCTATGCGGATTATCGGTATACAATCCATCTACATCTGATAAGATAATGAGCTGGTCCCCATGAATGAGAGCTGCTACTTTAGCCGAAAGTGTATCATTGTCCCCAAATTTCAAGCGATCAATTGTAACCGTATCATTTTCATTAATGATTGGAATAATTCCTCTATTCAACAATACATTTAACGTATTTTTCATATTGGTATATCGCTTCTCATCCGTAAAATCACCTCGTGTGATTAATATTTGGGAAGCAACGTATCCATGAGATAAAAAGAGTTCTGAGTAAGATTCCATTAATAGTCCTTGACCGATAGAAGCCGCCGCCTGTTTTTCTGGAAGCGAGGTCGGACGCTTTATACACCCAAGCTTTCGATACCCAGCAGCTACCGCACCTGAGGAAACCACAGCCACTTCATAACCAGCATCCTTCAGCTCCACAATTTGCTCTACTAATTTCTCGAGTTTTTTGCGGCTTATTTCTCCATGCATGCTAGTTAGGGAACTGCTTCCGATCTTAATTACAACTCTTTTTATCTGTTTATCTTGCTCTTGCCAATCCTCTGTTAACATTCTTTTCCTCCTATTTTTCCATTAAGAATTAATTTTTGCACCACCAAGCTCCACGCTTATCTCTTGGGATCGACTTGCTGCATGTTTGATTGCTTGGGATATGGCCTCTCCGCCTTTATAATCAGCTAAAGCTTTCAAGCCAGAGGCGGTTGTTCCATTTGGTGAAGTTACATTTTCTCTTAGGATAGTAGGTGATGTTCCTTTTTCCATTACCATTTTCGCTGCTCCATAAACGGTTTGTGACACGATTTCTCTAATTAGTTCTTTTGGCATCCCATATTGCAAACCAACAGACTCCATATGTTCCATCAAGTAATAAAAGTATGCTGGTCCACTTCCTGCAATTCCAGTAAAGAGGTCCATCTGCTCTTCTTCTATCACAAAAACTTTTCCTAAACATTGCAGCAACTCTTTTACCGCTTCGATGTTTTCTGGTTTGGTATGTTGCCCACTTGTTAAAGCTGTTGCCGATTGCTGTACCATACTTGAAGTATTTGGCATCACACGAATCACTTGCTGCCCTTCCTGTAAATGGTCTTCCATGAAAGTTGTTGTTATGCCAGCTAATACAGAAATTACTACTTGATTTGGATTTAGCTTATCCTTTAACGATTGAAATGCTTCTCTCGCTCCTTTCGGCTTCATCGCCAAAATAAACAAGTCAATCTCCCTGTATGGTAATTGTTCTTTTTGAACAGTTCTTACATCATATTTATTCGCTAATTCTTGTAAACGATTATTATTACTATTATTGGTTACAATTATTTGGTTGGAGGGAAGTTTCTCAGCTTGAATAGCTCCAGCGATCATTGCCTCTGCCATCGAGCCTGCCCCTATAAATGCTACTGTCTTTCCTTTTAACATCCACATCCTCCTATTTTTTCATTTTCATTCCACATTCACTCTGGAACATTTCTTATCGTAACATGCTCATATTTTGTTTCAAGGGGAGAGGGTCAATTGATGAGGATAAGGGCGAGATAGTGAAAATGATGTAACATTGATTACCTAAGTTCATCTAAAACGGGATAATCCTGTTTCTCGGCATGAGAAGAGGAATTACAGATATTAACCAAATTCTTGAGTGACACCATCTGACATATACTATCAAATATCGATTTTGCTTCTTTACTTGACGAATTTTATTTTTATAAAAAACGCCCAAAGAATTGAGAGTCTTCCCTATAAAAACTAATGACAATGCAAGGATACAAATCGATTGTTGCCTTTATTCTTCAATCCCATTAATAGGAAAATACATTTTAAGAATAAACCAATTATCTTGTAGCTCCGCTTCCATTTTCCCATTCATCTTTTCAACTAATTTTTTGGATAAATATAAACCTAATCCACTTGCTTCCGTGTTAGTTCTACTACTGACCTCTGTATAGAAACGCATAAAGACTTTTTCTATTGCAACTTTACTATCTCGTTTAATATCGTTTTTGATGCGTAAAACCAGAAAATCTTTTTCCATGCTATAGCTAATAACCGCTGTACTCTTGGCATAGCGAAGTATATTTTGAACGATATTATGAAGGACACGTGTCGCGATTAACTTGTCCGTAATAATTTTTCTGTCCTTTATTTCATCAGGAAATTGGAGTTCAATTTTCTTCTCCTCCAATTGCTCATAAAAGGATAAAAAGATTTCTTCCACTAAATGAGATAGAGAAATGGATGTTAGTACTATTTCTTTTTGATTTGTTTCAATACGGGCTAGGTCATAAAATTGTTCCGTCATTTCAATCAGTCGTTTTACAGACTGCTCGATAATCGCTACATAGTGTTTCCTCCGCATCTCATCATTCGTCGCATGTAAAAGTTGCACATAACCATTTATGGATGTGAGCGGTGTCCGTAAGTCGTGAGAGAGTCCTGCTATTGATAATTTCACATTTTCTTCCATTTGTTTCGCTAGACGATTCTTATCTTCAAACACATTAATCATTCGATTCAATTCATCTACTAACTCTAACAAAGTTTTTTCCCGGAAATCGAGAGAGAGTCTACTTCCAAAACTAGCACGAGCGGGAAGATTATGGACGTCCTGTTTCAACTTTCGCAGTTCTCTTTTTAAAAAGTAAAGATAAAAAAGAAGCGCCAATGTTAGGAAGAAAAATACCCAGCCCCACATAACATTCACACCTCCTTTGTTAGTCAAATTTGAAGCCTATGCCCCATATTGTTTTAATATAATGTGTATCTCTTAAGTTGAGCTTATTTCGTAAATTACTGATATGCATATTAATCGTTTTATCACTATCAAAGTATGGTTCATTCCAAACACTTTCATAAATATTGGCACGGCTAAATACCTTTTGAGGATTTTCTAAAAAAAGTAAAAGTATTGCATATTCACGTCCAGTAAGGTGAATAACTTGATCATTTAGTGTTACTTCACGTGTTTCCAAATCAATGCTGATGTTCTTGTATTGAATTTCTTTCTTATTATCCCAAGAATCCTTGATTGCATGACGTAACTGAATGTGAATCCTTGCAAGTAGCTCCTTCACATCAAATGGTTTTGTCATATAATCATCCGCTCCACTTGTCAAAAGCTCCAGCTTCGTATCTTGATCATTTTTAGCTGAAATCACTATTACAGGAATGTTTGTATTATGCCGAATTTGTTGAAGGAATTCTTCTCCATTCATTCCTGGAAGCATTAAATCTAATAAGATTAAATCCATTTGCGCTTGTTCGAATAGTAATTTCCCTTCAGTCCCTGAATATGCACTGAGTGTTTTAAAACCATTCAATTCCAACGCCTCTTTTATAAGTGAATGAATGGCCATATCGTCTTCCATGATTAATATCGTTACCATCTCTACCTACCTACTTTATGTCTGTTCGATTAAACAGAAGGATACCTATTATGGAGGTTAACACGATCGTGATGATACTAACTAATATCATCTCTGGGTATTTTGCAATATCTACTGGTTTTGCGAAATCGGAGTAAAACAAGAAGGATTCTGTAAACCAGAATGTTAATTGCTTAAAATGCTTGGTTTGCTGAAAAATCCCAGCTCCAAAACCTGTTGCTATCGTATAAAGGAAACTCCAAATTAGAGAAACTGCACTGTTTTTTGTTAAAAAACTAATCATGACATAGATAGATACGTTTGCCAAAATTAGAAAATAAAGTGTAAGGAAAGCTTTTATAGCAAACCAAAGGTAATTGCTAATTTCTGCCACCTCTCCAAAACCAAACACAGCAGAAAAGCCCATTATACCAAATACAGTCATTAAAATGACACCAACAAGGGTAAGCAGTGCAGCAACCGCCAATTTTGTCATATAATAATAGGTCCGACTTCGCCCTAAGGACAATGTATTTCGAATCGTCCCTTTTTGAAATTCTTCCCCAATAAAAAAACAAATAAAAGCACTCATAACGAGTAAAACGGTTAATCCGTTTTTCTCCATCATTAAAATTCCTGTCGCCCCATTGATCACTGTATCTTTAGTTTGATTTAGCTCTGCTCCATAATTCACGGAAATATTACTATTCACTACTTGCAAAATAGGAAGTAAAGATAAAATGCCTAGAACAATCCATAATTTTTTACTTCGAACTAACTTTATTTTTTCAGCTGTTAAGAGATTAAGCATGGATAGTTCCTCCTGTTAATTGTAAAAAATATTCTTCGAGCTTTTGTCTTGTTGTCCCTATTCTCGAAACATTCACATTAGCTAATACAAGCGAACGGTTAATAGAAGCTACTTCCTCTAAACGTTCATAAATATTAATCTCCGTTCCATTTACAACCTCATATTCCTTTATCCCCATTTCATCTAGCACAACAACTGCTTTATGAACCTCGGTTGTTTCTAATTCAATATATTGACGAGTTTCAGAAGCTAATTGCTCTCTTGAAAGCTCACTAATGAGTTTCCCCTTATGCAAAATCCCATAATGGGTAGCAATCTGTGATAGTTCATCAAGCAAATGGGAAGAAAGTAAGACTGTTATCCCTCGATCCTTCACCAAACGTTGTATGATTTCGCGCATCTCCACAATCCCTGATGGATCAAGACCGTTTGTCGGCTCGTCTAAAATTAAGAACTCAGGATTTGTAATCAGAGTCGATGCAATCGCTAAACGCTGGCGCATCCCTAATGAGAAATTCTTAACCTTCTTCTTCCCTGTATCTTCAAGACTCATCAAACGAAGTAAATGATCAATTTCGCGTTCACTTACCCCACCGTTTGCTGCTTGTACTCTCAGATTTTCTCGAGCTGTTAAGTCAGGATAAAGTGCTGGTGTTTCAATCGATTGACCCATTTTTCTTCTTGCATGTTGCAATCCCTTCGTGCTGCTTTCGCCAAATAGCTCAATGTCACCCTCATCAATTGAGATTAACCCCATAACAGTACGCATAAATGTCGATTTTCCCGCACCATTTTCCCCAATTAAACCGTATATCATCCCACGCTTAATTTCGATTGATACTTTATCAAGCGCTTTGTGTTTTCCATATATTTTTGAAACATTCATTGCTTTAAGAATTGTTTCTGTCATAACCATTCTTCCTTTCAATGTTGATTGATATAGAATAAGGGATAGATATAAATAATTTGCCTAGAAAAGTATAAAGAAAGTATAAAGAATGAGAACTAGCTCTAATTACATTGATTTTTAATATGTTTTTCAACACTTTTTTATTTTGCTCCGTTTTGCATTAAAAAAAGCGGACTAATCATTCTAGTCCACTTCTCCATTTAATTTTATACTACATCTGTATCTTTCTTTTTATAAATTATTCCTACCTTGCTTATTCCAATCAAAAAACTAAAATAACCTCTAAGACAAATATATTCAGGAACTTCGTCTCTCTATTTATCATACCTTAATTGAAAAAGCTCGTAATAACGTTCTTTTTCTAATCCTTCATATTCTAAATCAAAGTTAAACAACTCCAATGTTTCTTGATTCATTTCTCCCACATTAAATGGTACATCATGTTCCAGTGCTAGTTTCTTAATCGCAATCGTCTCTTCTAAACCAGTCTTCGTCAACATCGAAAAACGATACACTACTTCTTTTTGGTGACTCGGATAAAACGTCACTTCCCAAACAAACCTCATCTCGTCGGATGTATTAGATAAGCTTGCATAATGAACATAAGGTTCCAAATATACGCTTTCTATTTCATCATAAGGAATGATCTGCCTTTCACCCTTCCAGTTACTTGATACCAATCCCTTTTCTTCATGTACACCTCTATAATCAGAGAACATAAAATAATGGAAACCAATCAAGAAAATAATCGTTCCGATAATAATGGAATTTAATAGCCCTTTTCGCTTTAAATCCGGATAAAGAAATCGAGCACCAAATAGAAAAATCAAAATAACAACAAAGCCCCCGAGAGAAAATTCTCCTAACTTCCCAGACGAAGGTTCATAAAGGACAAATTTTTCATCTATAAATGTCGTTTCTTTTAAATCATCATAGAATATATTCAAATAAATTAGTACAGGGATGATAAAGAAGAAGAAGAGATAGTTGGCTATCCAGCGCTTTCCTTGCTGTTTAAATTTAGCCTTCGAAGTTCTGATCATTTGACCGCAAATATATAGAGGAACACTAATAATTCACAACACGATATTAGCAAAGATAATATCCTGAGGAAAAGCGATTGCACAGAAAAGACCCAATAATAAACTAAAAGCTATAATGACTATCCCAACAAATTTCCTCATGTTATCCCTCCACTTTAACGATAATGGTTATCTTCTTTACACATAGGTACTTACAACCTAAATTCCATTTCTTTTTATACGTCGTACCATATAAATGGTTTCATTTTGTTACATCAACATATTGCGGCAAGTTCCAAAAGTATCTTGAACCATAAATGATAATGCCTAAAATGGGAACAAAAGAAACTTTATTACATAAAAAAAGACCCTCTCCATAAATATGGAAAGAGCCTTTGAAACGCCACAAATTAACGTTTTGAGAACTGAGGTGCACGACGAGCGCCTTTAAGACCGTATTTTTTACGTTCTTTCATATGTGCAGATAATATAAAGAAACACAAAACCAAACAGTTCCTGTCACATCAAGGTTTGTCCACTTTTATTCTCTAAAAGGAAAACAGAATAATATACAATTCTATATGTTTAGTGGTCAGATTGTGGTCAAAGAAACAGGGTGCCTCAAATAAAATGGGGCATCCATTTACGCATATTATTACATCATGCCGCCCATTCATGTTTAAATAAAATATTAAAAAAATAGGATAAAAAAAGACTATATATCAATATTTTGCAAGGATCCAAAACAATAATTTTAAATGGGACATTATCAAGTCGAGGACAAGCTCGAGGACAGAAAAAGCCCTTCCACTATCCAATGAATTAAATATTAGAAAGCTGACGTTGAACATTCTATTGTTCCGAAGAGACTTTGACGAACAGAAGATTAACACCTAAGTAATGTAAAAGGCACGTAGCTCCCTCAAGTATATCTTTAAACACTTCCGATAAAGGTCGCTCTTCTAGTTTAAAGTAAGCAGCATCCCCCTTTCGGTGACTACCGATAAGTTGCGTCATCGCAGTTCTTGCGGATGAGTTCGTGAGCACAGTAAGAACGTAGGCAAACGGGCAATCCCCCCCTCTTGGAGAGCCTGTTTTGTTATAAAATAATCGAATTGAACACCCCCTAGAAAGTAAGTCGATTCCTTCAATACCATCAAATATCACTAGACTTTACAGCTATCTGATCAGGGAAAATGCCACATTCATTGGCCTTTTCCACAATAATCAATTTTATAATTTCTCGATATTTTCCATATTTACAAGATAGAGAAAGGTTATTTGGTATGAACATATTTAGTAATGAATGTTTTTATTTTAAAAAATTCATAAACTAATAGCTGGTTTTCTTTAAGTATTATAATTCACAATAATGAAGTCCATATCCAATAAAGGACTGAGCTTCTCTTTATCATAAAATTTCTATTTTTTGTACTTTTCCGTTCGTCCTAGAT
Source organism: Niallia sp. HCP3S3_B10 (assembly GCF_052064465.1). Taxonomy (NCBI): domain Bacteria; kingdom Bacillati; phylum Bacillota; class Bacilli; order Caryophanales; family Bacillaceae; genus Niallia; species Niallia sp. HCP3S3_B10. Next base: position 16,517 of record NZ_JBQHVO010000080.1, read on the forward strand.
GACACCGTCCCAGCCTAACCCAAAGCAAAATCAAAGGTATTGCCTTAGAATTTACGTGTACCTGCATATTAAGTGAAACGTCCTCAAAAACTGGTCTTCGACTGTCTTCATATAGCCACAGCCCTAGCTACATCCTATAGTTACTGGCTCAGAGTTTGAATACCTTCTAACTGCTTCCTTACCTTGTGCATTTTTCCCACAAGGAGAACAGAAAGTAACAAAACCAACTCATTTATATGACAAATCATTTATAAGTTTCCCCCTATTGCGAAAAGAATAATTATTTAATAAAGCTGACTATCAAAATATTCGCCCTTTTTTTGAATGTGGACTATTTGTCCATTCATATCATTTCCTATTACCATATGATACTACTGAAAGGTGGTGTTACTTATGAGTTTTACCAATAGCGATAGCTATGGATTATGTAAGGGGTGCTTTAAACAACAAAGGTTTTGCACATGTAAAGACTCCTACCATTCGGACACAGTTAACCAAGAAGTAACCGAACATTGTGACCAAACATTCTCTGAGCATAATCCACAATGCCAATCCATTGGGGAACAAGAACAGCAACAACTACAACAACAGGGTGGGCTTGAACAGGCACAAGGGCCTCAGAATCAAGAACAAATCCAAGAAGGGCAAAGTCAAGGGCCTCAAACGCAAGAACAACAACAAGGCGACCAAACCCAAGGAAATCAAACTCAAGGGCCTCAAACACAAAGCCAAAATGAGATACAAGAGCAAACGCAAATCCAGGACCAAACCGAAGACCAGGACCAAACTCAAGGACCTCAGTTACAAGCCCAAAGACATGGCGATCAAACTATGGAAAATAACCAGACCATTTCAACCCCGGTGGACGTGGATGGAGTCAATGTGAATGTTCAGTGTGGAGACTGTAAGCCTACTATAATTTTTCCAGATGACTTCTTTGAGAAAAATAAGAAGAAAAAGGATCACAATCAAAGGGGGGACGACATGGAAAATTGCAAATGTAAGGAAAATAAATGTCCAAAAGATTGTGATTGCTGTGTCCAAAATCTTGCAGACCTATTAAGAAAAGTACAAAATTTCCAAACTACTTTAACAAATCCAGCAAATCGAGCAATCGACATATATTTCAGCACAGTGAACGGATTGCCGAATCCATCTGAAGGACAAGTCATTTCAGATATAGTGGATTGTTCAGTCCTTAGGTTTAGACCTGCTGACCAGATTACGATTGTTCCGAATACAGCCGTACAATTATGTGATGTTGCAGGTATATGCGCGACAGATACAGATGCTACTCCTGAAATTTCCAATGTTTATGAATTTCTCCTCCAACAGGCTTATGAAGACACTGAAGATTGTTCCTACCAAAAAAGGAAGAAACCATGTAATTGTCCTTGCTGTGCTTCAGGTATTGGAGAAGAGTTAAGGTGTACAGCCAACTTCGGACTTCTCCTTGATGTTTATCTCAAGGGGCAGACCACAGCACTTCCTCTTTATGTGCTTACGGTAAAAGACTGCCTTGCTTACTTTGTAAACGATATTACTGATCTAGACTCGATTTGTGTCTTCTCACTATGTGCCATAAGTGGATTTACCGTTGTTAGTCAAACATTGGGCACAATAGATAGTGCCTAGAATTTATGCACTAACATGCTGCATTAAAAATCAATTATCTATCAGAAGATTTTAAGGCACGAATATTACTACTAACACCTAATCAGCCTTTTTCTTTCCCTCCAAAAATGGATGTTTGTATTAGTTGATTAACCTATACGCAAAAAACCTAGAAGCATATATTATTATTGAATTTAGAAACTTAATCTCAAGGAGGAAGTAATTTGATGATATATCATTCAGAAGGTAAACATTGCGGCTGTAAAGAACAGGAAGAGTGCACTTGCAAAAGAAGAATGGGAAATCATCCGAAGATGAATCATCATGGATATGATCATCATGGATATGAAAAATGTGAAATGCCTAAAAAAAATTGGTACGAAGAGAAAGAGCCTTGCCCAGACCGTGTAAAAGGATTCAATTTGTGCAAACAAAGAAATGAATTAAGGTGCTTTAAACATTGCGAGCCAATTTCCCAGCCATGTGATGCATTATTCTATAACTATTTTACCAGCAGGACTAATTTTGAATTTAGCGGGTTAGTTGTGATTAAAAATACAGGGAATCCAACTAGCGGCTGTTCTATGCAGATCCGTGTTACAGATAGAGCAGGCACTGCAATTGTTGCAACAGTTAGCGCTGGAGCATCAGTTCCAATCTTTGTTGAAGGGTTAACTTCGCTTGATATTGCTTGTCTTCCAAATGAACCAGAGCTTCCTGTACCAGCAACTTGCAGTGGCGAAGTCATCTTTGACCTTGAATACTGTGCGACAAGACTTTGTCTATAAGTAATGAACTTTGACAAAATAATTCATCAGTGTGAAGAATCCCTCTTAATGTTCATAATTAACTAAGAAATGATCCCACAAGAATTTAGTTAATCCCCTCCAATGTATTTTTCTTTAATATTTTTAAAGAAGAATCCCTGTTTATTATTTATGAGGAATTTCTGAAAAAAAGCATAGCTAATTTTGAACTAAATTTGTATTGTAGGTGAATTAACCAATATAAACACCCAAAAATGGGTGTTTATATTGGTTAATCAGCCCATGCCAAGAAACCCAATATACATATATTGATAGTATCTTTCAAGAATATGGGGAGGAAGCTTTTGTATGTTTTTTATAAATAGATCCTGTGGGTGTAGGGGCTTCCAACGATGCAATCAATGTCATAGAAGCGTTGGGGGCCCAAAAATATACATTAACGAAAGTATATGTACTGGAAAGTCAAAATCCGTGTTTAAACTTAAACACAGTGAAAAGGGAAAACATTATTTTGAGCATCATGGAAAGCATCATTGCAGATCGGATGACTGTGAAAAAGACAAGTGCAAATGCGATGACTGTGAAAAACACAAGTGTAAATGCGTTGACTGTGAAAAACACAAGTGCAAATGCGAGGATTGCGGGAAAAACAAGTGCAAATGCGAGGATTGCGGGAAAAACAAGTGCAAATGCGAGGATTGCTGGAAAGACAAGTGCAAATGCGTTGATTGTGAAAAACACAAGTGCAAATGCGAGGATTGCGGGAAAGACAAGTGCAAATGCGTTGATTGTGA
>NZ_JBQHVO010000081.1:0-19524 GCF_052064465.1 Niallia sp. HCP3S3_B10
ATTCACTTTGCCTTACAGGGATTAAAAGGTTTTTAAAAAAGAAAAAAACGAAATTTTGATGAAAGAAAACATTTAGAAAACGGATACAAAAATAGGAGTTTTACTTAATAAAAGGGGAGCTATAAAAAAACTCCCACAAAAACTTGACTCAATCGTAACAACTGAGTTGTATTTATATGGAATGCTAAAAGGTAGATATTTCTGCCTTTTTAATTTGCCTTTAATAACAGGGCAATTAATGATAACTCTATCTTAAGAAGGTAGTTTTTCCCCTTTTACTCGAGATCACAGGACATTTGCCTGTGCTTTTTTTATTGGAAAATAACCAATGGAGGGTAAAATAATGGAAAAAGTATGTCTTGAATTAGTAAATATAGAAATTGCGTATTTAGATCGGATCGTGTTAACCATACCAAGATTATCTGTACATCAGTTTGATCGAATTGGTATTGTAGGGAAGAACGGAGCTGGTAAGAGCACCTTGCTAAAATTAATGGCAGGTAGGATTCAGCCAGAGAAAGGAAAAATAAATAGTTTTGTAGATTTCGCCTATTTTGATCAATTAAACCCACCTGAGAAAAAAGAAATAGAGTATGACTTAATCGGAAAACTTTCTATCCCTAAAACGGCATTAGAAAATTTTAGTGGAGGGGAGCTTACAAAACTCAAAATAGCAGAGATTTTCTCCAACTATAGGGAAGGCTTATTATTTGATGAGCCAACAACCCATTTGGATAAGTTAGGAAAACAGTTCTTATTAGAAGAATTAGAGTACTATTATGGTGCGCTTATTCTTGTCAGTCATGACCGGACTGTTCTTGATAAATTAGTGACGAAAATATGGGAAGTAGAGGATGGAATCGTAACGGAATATACAGGGAATTATTCCGATTATACTGCTCAAAAGGAACTACAGCGAAAACAACAGCAGGAGCAACATGAGAAATATGTAAAGGAGAAAACTCGACTTGTAAATGCGGCGGAAGTAAAAAGAAAAAATGCAGACAAAATCACGCAGGCTAACGGCCATATTTCTAAAAAAGGAACAAAAGCAAAAGCTAATAAAATGTTTATGACTAAATCAAAAGATACAAGCCAAAAGTCTGTTCAACGAGCAGCAAAAGCGATGGAACAGCGAGTAGAACAATTGAAAATGGTAGAAGCTCCTAAAAACGAACAACAGTTGCGGTTTCAACAGTCAGAAACGCTTACCATGCATAATAAGTTTCCCATTATGGGCGACAGAATTATGTTGAAAACAGGAGAAAAAATACTGCTTCAAGACGTAAGCTTTCAATTTCCATTAGGAAAGAATATTGTGATTACTGGAAAGAATGGTTCAGGGAAAACATCCCTTTTAAACTATATCATTCATCAAAAAGAGGGAGTTACTATCTCTCCGAATGCTGTTCTTGGTATGTATAAACAGATGGACTATCAATTTATAAAGAACCAATCAGTCAAGGATTATATGAAAGAAAAGAGTGATTATGGAGAAAGTAAAATTCGTTCTGTTCTTCATTCGATGAATTTTTCAGGGAATGATTTAAAAAAGAATGTCTGCCAATTAAGTGGGGGAGAAGCTATTCGATTAACATTATGTCAGCTTTTTCTAGGAAGATATAATGTCCTATTTTTGGATGAGCCGACAAACTTTTTAGATATATATTGTATCGAAGCTTTAGAGCGATTTTTAAAAGCATATGAAGGAACAGTCATTCTTGTTTCACATGATCAAGCATTTATTGAGCGTATTGCAGATTATATATATGAAATCGAAAATAATCAATTAGTTTTGAAGAAATTTGAATAATACATGGAATCTTGCATGAATTGTGCAAGAAAAGTCGGAAGCGTGTTAAATTTGTTTGGTAAATTTTATAAAGAAGGGGAGGGCATGAAATGGATGTAATTAAAGGAATGAATCAGGCTCTTCAATATATCGAAGAGCATTTGTCTGAAGAAATAGATATGAAGCAAGTTGCTAGGATTGCTCTTTGTTCTGAGTACCACTTTAAAAGGATGTTTTCGTTTCTCGCTGGGATATCACTAACAGAGTATATTTGTAAAAGAAGGCTAACGATTGCTGCATTCGAGCTAGAGAATAGCCATTTAAGAATTATTGATATTGCCGTTAAATATGGCTATTCATCACCTGATTCGTTTACAAGAGCATTTCAACGTTTTCATGGAATAGCGACTTCTGAAGCGAGAATCAAGGGAATCCCATTAAAGGCATATCCACGAATGTCCTTCCAATTAACCATTAAGGGAGGAGTCGAAATGAATTACCGAATAGAAGAAAAGAATGCTTTTCATATAGTAGGTATGATGAAGAAAGTACCGATTATTTTTGAAGGGGAGAACCCGGAAATCAATGCTATGTGGAAGCAGCTAGGGCAAGAGAAGATTAGTGAACTACTACAACTATCAAATGTGGAACCAAGAGGGATAATTCAAGCATCGACAAATTTTTCAGAAGAAAGGATGATGGAAAAAGGTACTCTTGATCATTACATTGGGGTTGCTACAACAGAATCCTGTCCAAAGGGCTTTGCAGCTTTAGAAGTGCCTAATCTAACTTGGGCTGTGTTTGAGTCAGAGGGTCCTTTTCCGGAAACAGTACAGACAGTATGGGGAAATATTTATGCCGAATGGTTCCCATCTTCAGGCTATCAACAAATGCAAGGACCTGAAATCCTATCAATTAAAAGTAAAGATTTACAGTCTCCGAAAGTACCATGTGAAATTTGGATACCTGTTAGTAAAAGGTAGCAGCATTTGTAAATAAAGTTTTTTAAGACGGTTTAATAAGAGAGAGTTACTTAAGAGAGGGAAGGCGAATCAAAATTCGCCTTCCCATTGCTTAATAATCCAAATGCTTATAATACAAAAGATATTCTTTTTCATTAAGTTTCTTCAATTTATATTTTCGAATATCGTTTTCCAGCTTCTTTTGATCGGTATTTTTATTACTTAGCTTCAATGCAAGCTGATAAAAAATTTCACCTAGAATGTATATGGTACCAGATGAACCTAATTCAAGACCTAATGTTTCTGTCTCTGACAGCTGTGTTTTTGCCAATTCCTCGATTTCTTTTTTATAATCCTCTTTAATTAAAATATGGGATTCTTTGTTTGCAAAGGCGAGCAGTAAATCCTCTGTATTGTATACTTCAAAATAGGCAGTGTTCTTTTCTAATTGCAAAAGTTCATCTAATACTGTTCCTTCGCTTTTTTCGACTGTTTCAGCAATAGCTTGAATGGTTTTTACTGAATAGCTGCTGACATTCTTTTTGTTGACGGCAGCTAGCATTTGTTGACTTATGCCAGTTTGTTTAAAAACATCATAACGCTTTTTTCCATTCTTTTGTAAATAGACGTCAAGTAAGCTCACAATATAACCACCTTTACTAAAAATTTGTTTACTAAAATGTATTTTAGTGCAGGTGGTTAATATTGTAAATGGTTTAATGTAATCTTTACGTCATATTTCCAATTTTTGTAGTATTATGATTATTCTTTGTTAAAATAAAAAATTATAGTTTGTAAATGAAATAAAATTAGTAACAGGAGAAATAAAACACAGAAATTATTTGCGATTTATTAATACAAATAAAAAATAGGCTTAATTTATGATGTAGACAGACAGAAAGAAAGAGAGTTTAGTAGAATGGAATAATTTTTGAAAGGATGAGGCATATTTTCCATGAATTTGGTATCATAGAAAATTTTAATAAACAGCAAGCATACAATCATTACACACCTGATCTATATGAGTGTATAACAGTAAATGATGATTTTATACAAGAGATGATAAAAAAATTACCGATGATGAAAACATTTTTCCATACATATGAAAGACCTGCTAATGGTTTAGCATACTACGGAATAACGCTCATTCCTCCTGAGTCGTTACCAATATTTTTAGATATCGTCTTGAATAATATAACAAGAAGAAAATCGGAGGAGCTTATCGATCTAGCTATAAAAATAAAAGAAGCACAGGAAGCAAAAAAATACATGATTCACTATGGGATATAAGATCAGAGTGGATTATGTATTTTTTTGCTAGGATAATCTCATTGGTTGTCGTCCTGAAGATTCTCCCTTGATAAGTCTAAATATATTTAAATAGATTCCATAACTTCCTTCAAAGTTGGGATGGAGGAAGCGGCACCTTTACGTGTTACAGCAATAGATGCTGCTTTTGAAGCGATTTGAAGAGCTTTCTTTATGTCGGCATGCTGAGAAATCTGGCTTAAGAAATATCCTAAAAATGTGTCTCCAGCTGCGGTGGTATCAACCGCATTGACTTTATAGACAGCTTGACTAAACTCTTGTGAATTATCTTTATAAATGACTCCTTGTGTACCTAATGTTAAAACAATTTTCATTTGATTGTTCAAGGATAGAAGCTGTTGAAAAATTTTCTTCGTTGAATCTTCACCTGTAATAGATTTTGCTTCAATTTCATTTAAAATTAAGTAATCTATTTTAGAATAATCTAATGTTGTAAAACCCTCATCAATTGGGGAAGGGTTAAGCACAATTTTTATGCCTCTTTTATGTGCTGTTTCCACTATGTATTCTAAATGGTTAATTTCGTTTTGCAATAGGAGAATATCTTTCGTTGAAAAATTTGCAAGAACGTGATTAATTTGCTCTATCGTTATTTCTTTATTTGCTCCACCAAATAAAAGAATGCAATTTTCCCCATTGGAAGACACTTGTATGATGGCATGGCCTGTCGTGCTTCCATTTTCGTCAATCCAATCCGTATTTACATTTGATTCAGACAAAATATCTTTTAGGAAAAGACCGTCAGTGCTAATTTTCCCGCAATGGAATACTTCTGCTCCGGCTTTTGCAAGAGCGATCGACTGATTTAACCCTTTTCCTCCAGGAAATTCTTCATAATTGGTAGAAGATAATGTTTCTCCCGCAGAAACGAAGTGAGGAACAGTATAAACTTTATCGATATTTAAAGAACCGAAATTTAATATTTTCAATGATTTCACCTCTTGAAAGTTAACTTATTTATAGAATAGCATTGATTTTTCTTTATATAAATGGGAGAAATTTGTTAAAGTAGTAGAGAAGTGGGGTTTTAGGAAGTGTATAGAAAAAAGGACTTCAAAAAAGCCCCTGTCTTATTAGTTAATTTGCAATAGTCTTTGGATTCCTAGTGATCATCATTATTAGAAACTAAATGAACCACATTAGGATAAATAAATGACCAAAAATAGCAAAAATCGTCCAAAGTTCTCCCTGTTGTAATTGGAGAATTAAATGTTCCCACTCATTCTGATTAATATCTCTTTCGATACTATTAATAATGACGATTATCGGAATAATTAAAGTTAAAATAAGGCTTAATGAGAAGAAGAGCCTTTGTTCACCTTTGAAAATACTGAATATTGTTGAAATTGCTCGGACATATGATAATAATACAAATTTATTGTAAAAAGTAACCAACGTTATTTCTATTAGAGTTAGGAGAATCTAAAAATGCTTACTCTCTACATAACAAGACATGGAGAAACAAAATGGAATACAGAAAAAAGGATGCAAGGATGGAGTGATTCAGCGTTAACGGAAAATGGAGTGAAAAATGCGATATTATTAGGAGATAGATTGAAAGAGATTGAGTTTGAGGCTATTTATACGAGTCCAAGTCAAAGAACCGTCAAAACAGCGAATCTAATTAAAGGGGATAGAAAGATTCCGCTTATTTTAGATGATTATTTAAAAGAAATCAATATGGGCATATGGGAAGGAGAAACATTAGCTAATTTAAAAGATAATTATCCAGAACAATTCGACTTCTTTTGGAATGCTCCTCATCTGTATAAATCCATTGATGGAGAAGATTTTTTTGAAGTGAAAAACAGAATATCTAAAGCATTGAAAAAAATACGAGACAAGTATTCAGCCGGTAATATCCTCCTTGTTACTCATTCAGTAGTGATAAAAGTACTACTGGCTATTTTTAAAGACTTGCCAATCGAGAAAATTTGGGAACCTCCTTTTATTTATGATACTAGTCTCACTGTTGTAGAAATGGTTAATGATACAGCTCAGATTGTATTAGAAGGCGATTTAATGCATAGGCAGGATAAATAATTCATAGGAGTGTACATAAAATGAAAATCTTTGATTCGCATTTTCATATTATAGATAATCATTTCCCGTTGATTGAAAATCAAGGCTATATACCAAATACATTTACTTCAGATGACTATTTAAATGCTATAAAAAACTTAAATATAGTAGGTGGTGCAATTGTTTCAGGATCATTCCAAGGCTTTGACCAATCTTATTTAGTTCAAGCATTAAAAAATTTAGGCAGTAATTTTGTAGGTGTAACACAACTACCTGCTAGTGTCTCAGATGAAGAAATTATTCAATTAAATGAAGTTGGTGTGAAAGCTATTCGATTTAATTTAAAACGTGGTGGCTTTGCCGAAATTTCACAAATGGAGTATCTAGCAAGAAGAGTATTTGAATTAGTTGGTTGGCATTCAGAAATCTATATGGATTCTAATGATTTAGAAGATCATGCTACATTAATAGAAAAACTTCCTGCTGTGTCTATTGATCATCTAGGATTATCTCAAACTGGTTTTTCAAATCTACTATATTTGGTTGAAAAAGGAGTAAAGGTAAAGGCAACTGGTTTTGGGAGAATTGATTTTGATCCATGTAATGCTATCAAAAAAATACATGAAGTAAATCCAACGGCTTTAATGTTTGGAACAGATTTACCTTCCACGAGAGCGAAGCGGCCTTTTCAAGTATCTGATATAGACATCATTTTGAATGCTATAAGAGAAGAAGCAAATTTAGTACTATATCAAAATGCAATGGATTGGTATTTTAAATAAAAAAGATGGAGGCTTTGTATGGATTATATTCAGCATATAAGATCAATGGTTGGTCAAGAAAAAATAATTATGGTGGTTGCAGGTTCGATTGTTTTTGAAAACGAAAATAGAATTCTTTTACAAAAGCGTTCTGATAATGGCGAGTGGGGGATTGCTGGCGATTTTATGGAGCTTGGAGAAACAATTCAAGATACTGCAAGAAGAGAGGTATTTGAAGAAACTGGATTAAAACTAGGTAGCTTGGAGTTATTTGCTATTTATTCAGGATCTCAATATGATAAGACTTTTTCTAATGGAGATCAGGTCTCCATGGTACAAGTAGTTTTTATTTGTAAAGATTTCACAGGGGAATTAATAGCGCAAAATGGAGAATCACTAGCTAATAAATTTTTTGAAATGGAAAATTTACCTGAACCATTATTTAAAGACCATCGAATGATTTTCGAGGATTTATTATCTGAAAAAGAGGTTCCTATCATTACATAACCAGGAGAAATAATACATTAGGGAACTCGATGTTCGATATATTCAAGTGAAATTAAAACAAATTGGAATAATAGGAAGGAGAAAACAGTTTGATAAAATAGAGTTTATCGAATTATCAACAGAAAATATCGATGAAAAGGGCTGTTATTGTTTAAGAAGCAAACCGAAGTCTACAGGTTATCAAGGGAAAAAAGGTTGGTTAATAGACCAATTTGGACAAGGATTAAAATATATTCAACTGTTAGAGCATGAAAAGCTGGCTGGTTTTATTGAATATACGCCAATAGAATATTCCTCAAGAGTAATATATGGGGAAAATTACTACGTCATCCATTGCCTATGGGTTAATATAACTGGGAAAGGATATGCCACTCAACTAATTAAAAAGGTTATTCAAGATGCTAAAGATCATAAGAAGAATGGTGTTATTGTTATAACAAATCCAACAACCTCTTGGACACCAAGCAAAGAAGTTTTTATAAAAAACGACTTTGTTGAAGTAGAGCATGCACCATATGGATTTGAGTTATTAGTCTATAAAATGGATGATGTGCCAAATCCGTATTTTCCTAATGATTGGCAAGAACGGCTAACTCGTTATAACGACCAATTAACCATTCTTCGAACAGCACAATGCCCTTATATAGATATAGCAATTGATAATGTAATAGAAGCTGCAACAAAGCTAGATATAAAGGCAGAAATCCAACATCTACAAACACGAGAAGAATTATTAAAGCTTTCTCCTACTCCATATGGCGTTTATGGAGTGATTTATAGGAATCAATTGATCTCTTATCATCGACTTACGGTTCATTCTGCGATGAAACGATTGAGGGAATTAGCATAAATTCAATTGAAAAAGTACCTCATAAGAATTGGGGTACTTTTTAGTGAAAGTCTTGTTATTAAAATGGAATTTTACTATTTGCTATTGTTTGTTTCTGTTAGTATGATATCAATTTTATGTTTTTGTGCTTTTGCCAAAAAATCCTCTGGGACCTCATAATTAGTGATGATCCCATCTATTTCTTCGGTTTTCGCAAATGTTGCGATAGAATTTTTATTGAATTTTGTATGATCTAGTAGAGCGATAACTTTATTTGAAGCTTCTACCATTGCTTTTTTTAATTCTACTTCGTAAACACTAAAATCAGTTAAGCCAGCTTCAAAAGAGAATCCGTTTGCAGAAGCAAACATAATGTCAATATTAATATTATTTAATATATTGATTCCTAAACTGCCCTCAAGAGAAAAAGAGCCTTTTTTAACAATCCCCCCAAGCAGAATCACTGTAATACTTGGATGATCTCGTAATTCTAAAGCCGTATTTATCCCACTAGTAACAACGGTTAAGCGATAAGGCATGTCATTTAGCAATCGTGCAAGTTCAAGAGCGGTTGAACTAGAATCAAACATTAGACATTGACCGTCTGAAATAAGTTCACTTGCTTTTTTTGCGATACTTAATTTTTCTTTTTTGTTTTTACCTTCTCTTGTAAAAAAGCTGAATTCTTTATCTGTATCAGAATTAGCTAAAACTGCCCCCCCATGTGTTCGTTTTAATAATCCTTCTTCTTCCATCTTTGTGAGATCAGTTCGAAGTGTTGCTTCTGAAACATTTATTTCTTTAGAAAGGTCTTTAATAATGATTCTCTGATCTTCTTGTAATTTTTTCATAATAATTTGTCTTCGTTCTGACGCGAATTTTTTTTCTTTCAATTACATCACCTATATTCCTATATATATTAGATCTATATTTGTACAAAAAATGAAGGAGTACTATTTAAACTATTAATACTATTACATCATTATTTTAAAAAAATGTAAATGGATTAGTTCGTAAATAAAAACAAACGAAAATAAATGGAAAAAAATAAAAGAAAAAATTGACTAAACGATAATAAAGGGAATATAATGAAAATGTGAAAAACATAATGTTAGTTTATCAGCGGTAGAAAATGTTTTCAATACTATTCTATAAGGAGTGGTGAATTGCAGGATTTTAAAATTATGCAAAATGAAAGCGTTGTCTGTTTTATTGAGCAAAAGTTTGTTTTGATTAGCAAATCAGTAAATGTATTAAATAACTAGTCTTATAAAATATCAAATTTATAGGCTACACTAAAAAATGAAAAGGAGTAAAAAGATGAATACAAACACTGTTATTAATGAAGAATTTAAAGAAGTTGTGATTCCAAAAACAATGAAGGCGATTGTGGCATATGAACCTGGTGATTATCGTTTAGAAGAGGTAGCTGTTCCAGAGATTACTGATGAAGAAATATTAATTAAAGTAGAGGCTTGTGGAATTTGCGCTGGAGATGCAAAAGCATATGATGGAGCACCAAGTTTTTGGGGAGATGAGAAGCAACCAGCTTACATAAAAGCGCCAATGATACCTGGCCATGAATTTATTGGTAATATTGTAGCGGTAGGAAATAAAGTAGAAGGATACAAAGTTGGAGATAGAGTAATCTCAGAACAGATTGTTCCTTGCTGGGATTGTCGTTTTTGTAAGCGCGGTCAATATTGGATGTGTGAAAAACATGATTTATATGGTTTTCAAAATAATGTAAATGGTGGTATGGCAGAATATATGAAGTTTACAAAAGAAGCTATTAACTACCATGTACCAGAAGAATTGCCGATTGAAAAAGCTATATTAATAGAACCGTATGCTTGTTCCTTCCATGCAGTTCAACGTGCAAAAATTCAACTTGGTGATATCGTTGTTCTGGCTGGAGCGGGAACGTTAGGACTTGGTATGATTGGGGCGATTAAAAAATCGGGTCCTGGAAAGTTGGTTGTATTAGATTTATTCGACGATCGTCTAGAACTTGCAAAAAAATTTGGTGCAGACCTTGTTTTGAATCCACTAAGAGATGATGTAACTAAAATTATTAAAGAGATGACAGATGGGTATGGTTGCGATATTTATATTGAAGCAACTGGAGCACAAAAATCTGTAGAACAAGGGCTAACATTAATACGTAAATTAGGTACATTTGTTGAATTTAGTGTTTTTAAAGAGCCGGTAACAGTCGATTGGAGTATTATTAGCGACAGAAAAGAACTAGACGTATTAGGTTCCCACTTAGGACCATACTGCTATCCTCTAGTAATTGAAGGTATTATGAATGGAGACTTGCCAACTGAAGGAGTTGTCACCCACAAGCTTCCTTTAGAAGAATTTGAAAAAGGCTTTAAATTAGTGAAAGACGGTAAGGAATCACTAAAGGTTATTCTAATTCCAAATTACCAAGCAGAATAAGGAAGCTATATGAAAAGCAGTTATTTATGGAGTTTCCATAATAACTGCTTTTGTTAAAAAATACGACTAAAGCGGGGGGAAAAGTATGAATATGTTATTATCCAAGTTAGGTATGGATAAGAAAATGGCATTGGGGTATATAGGAGTATTAGTTTTTATGATGGGGGATGGCCTTGAACAAGGCTGGTTATCATCTTATTTAACAGATAATGGGCTTTCTATTCAACAATCTGCTCTGCTTTTCAGTATTTATGGTTTTGCTGTTGCAATTGCAGCGTGGCTTTCAGGTGTATTAGCAGAAATTTTGGGACCGAGAAAGGCGATGGCATTAGGATTTACTCTATTTATTATTGGTACACTTGTATTTTTAATTATTGGTATCCCAACAATGAATTTAGCCGTCATGATTCCAACCTATTCCCTTAGAGGACTAGGCTACCCACTATTCTCCTATTCCTTTCTTGTTTGGTTAACCTATTATGCTCCAAGTGAAAAGCTAGGAACAGCAGTTGGGTGGTTCTGGGTTTCTTTTGCGGGGGGTTTAAATGTTCTAGGAGCTTATTATTCTAGCTTTGCTCTTCCGATATTAGGAGAAATAAAAACATTATGGAGTGCTTTAATATTTGTAGTAATTGGGGCTATTTTAGCAATTTTTATAAATAAAGACAGTAGTAGTGAAAAATCAAATGCAAAATTTAAAACGAAAGCCGAAGCAATCAAATATATCGCCAAAGGAATTACCATCGCTTTTGAAAAACCAAAAGTAGGGTTAGGAGGAATTGTTCGTACTATTAATACAGCAGGTGCTTATGGATTTGTCGTATTTTTACCTGCCTATATGATCGAAATTGGTTTTACAAGAACAGAATGGTTACAAATTTATGGCGCTCTTTGGTCAAGTAATGTAATTTTTAACCTTATTTGGGGTGTTATAGGAGATAAGTTAGGATGGAGAAATACAGTTATGTGGTTTGGTGGGGTTGGTTGTGCAATTTTTACTGCGTTAATATACTATGTTCCGCATTTAATGGGAGCAAACTATTTTGCAACAACTTTGGTAGGGATATGTTTTGGTGCCTGTCTCGCTGCTTATGTTCCTTTATCTGCGCTAATTCCTTCTTTAGCACCAGAAAGTCGGGGGGCTGCAATGTCGATTTTAAATCTTGGAGCAGGTTTAAGCACATTTGTAGGACCTGCTTTAGTTGGTCTATTTATTGCAAGCGTTGGGACGGTAGGCATTATTTGGATATATACTGGATTATATTTATTTAGTGCTTTTTTAATGTTATTTGTTAATTTGCCAAAGAAAAAGGTTCAGGGAGTAGAAGAGGATAATATAAATCTGAATACCAGTACTGTACAAT
Organism: Niallia sp. HCP3S3_B10; assembly: GCF_052064465.1. NCBI lineage: Bacteria > Bacillati > Bacillota > Bacilli > Caryophanales > Bacillaceae > Niallia > Niallia sp. HCP3S3_B10. The sequence goes on from NZ_JBQHVO010000081.1 coordinate 12,012, forward strand.
AAACGATGCATCATAGCGAGAGAATTTAATAAATAATCTCGCTATTTTTATGGTGTTAAAAAGAAAAAACCGAAAATAAACGAAAGTAAACAAAAATAATAATTGACAAATACGAAATAAAATGAAAGAATATAACTATAAAGGAAATGGAATTAAGTAGAAAAAAAGTATGTATATAGGGAGATGACATGTTAAAATGAGAATTGGAATAGGTTCTGATCACAATGCTTTTGTTCTGAAAGAAAGTATTAAAAGTTATGTAATAGAATTAGGTCATGAGGTTGTAGATTATGGTTGCGATGATAATTGTAGTGAAGTAGATTATCCTGAAGTAGCATTTGAAGTAGGAAATGGAATTATAGAAAAAAAGATTAATAGAGGAATTTTAATTTGTGGAACAGGTATAGGGGTTGCAATTGCAGCTGGAAAAATACCAGGGATAAGAGCAGCCTTGTGCCATGATGTTTATTCAGCAGAACGGGCTCAAAAGAGCAATAATGCTCAAATCTTAACGATGGGTGCACAAATTATCGGTGTAGAAGCAGCAAAAAAGGTTGTGAAGGCATATTTAGAGTCAGAATTTACTGGTGGTAACTCTGGAAGAAAAGTTCAGCAAATCATAGATAAAGAACAGGAATATTTGAAAGGGGTAGCAGTAAATGAAGAAACTTATCAATAATCCAACAAATGTAGTAGATGAAATGATTGAAGGATATGTAAACGCTTATCCCCAATATGTTAAACAATTAGAAGAAAATAAACGATCCCTTGTTACCGCAAAAAAATCTCGTGAAAATAAGGTAGGGGTACTAATTGGTGGTGGTTCAGGGCATGAACCTGCGTTTATGGGCTATGTAGGAGAAGGGATGGCAGATGGGGTCGCTGTTGGTAATATATTTGCTTCGCCTCCACCAGATCCAATTCTTGAAGCAACAAAAGCAATTGATAAAGGTGCTGGGGTTGTGTATATATATGGAAATTACGCAGGAGATGTAATGAATTTTGGGATGGCTGCTGAATTAGCAGATTTAGAATGTGGAATTGAAGTCGGATCTGTTCTAGTAACAGATGATGTTGCTTCGGCGCCAAAAAATGAAATAGAAAAACGCCGTGGAATTGCAGGAGAGTTTTTTGTAACAAAAGTAGCAGGTGCAGCTGCTGAGAATGGATATTCTTTCGCGGAAGTTATTCGAGTAGCTCAAAAAGCAAACGATTACACTCGTTCAATGGGTGTGGGATTAACACCATGTTCCCTTCCTCAAACAGGGAAGCCGAGTTTTGAGCTAGCAGAAACGGAGATGGAAATTGGTCTTGGCCATCATGGAGAACCAGGAGTAGAAAAAGGGGAGTTAGCACCAGCTGACGATGTAGCAGAACGCCTAGTACAAGATATTTTAGTAGACATGCCGTTAGATCAAGGGGAAGAAGTTGCTGTTCTTGTAAACGGTTTAGGCTCAACTACTCGAATGGAACTTTATATTATGTTTCGTAAAGTAAAGCAAATTTTAAGTGAGAAAGGTATTGTAATCCATCGTTCGTATGTTGGTGATTATAGTACTTCTCTAGAAATGGGCGGCTGCTCGGTAACATTAATTAAATTGGATGATGAATTAAAAGAACTAGTAGATCAACCAGCTGATTGTGCAATGTTTGTTCAAAGATAAGGAGGCGAAAAAATGAAATTTACGGCAGAGGACTATAAAAGGTTTTTAAAAAATGTTGTTACGATAATTGAAGAACAAAAAGATTATTTATCAGAGCTTGATAGAAAACTAGGAGATGGAGATCATGGTGTTACCATGTCCATTGGATGGCAAGCAATTGATGAAAAATTAGAAACGGATCTAAAGGAAGAAACAGATTGCGGAAAAATTGCAGTGCTGGCAGGTAAAACATTTCTAAGTGCAGTTGGTAGCTCGGTTGGACCATTATATGCAACTGGTTTTTTGAGAGGGTCTAAAGCATTTCAAAATAAAACGGAGTTATCTGATGAAGACTTAGCTAATTTTTGGATTGCATTTATTGAAGGGGTAAAGGACAGAGGAAAAGCAGAAGTTGGTGATAAGACAATGATAGATACTTTGCAACCAACTGTTGAAACATTGCAAAAGCATTTTGCACAAACAAATGATTTCAGTGCTTCATTTAAAAAAGCGGTTGAGGCAGGGGAAAAAGGGATGTTATCTACAAAGGATCTTTTATCAAAACGTGGAAGATCAAGTAGATTAGGGGAACGTTCGTTAGGTTACCAAGATCCAGGTGCGACATCTGCATATCTAATCCTTGCAACCTTTTTAACAACAGTCCAAAGTACACAGACGGTTTAAAAAATACATGGAGGAAAGTGTGAATATACTTTCCTCTTCATTTAGAAGATTGGTTAATGAGCTCGGTAATATCATACATTTCAATGTATAAAAATTCATTTTGTTGAATAAAAAAAGGTGGAGGAGATATAATGAAGTCTTCCAATATTGCTTTCAGAAAAGATGATGTACAAAGTCTTGCAATCGATTTTTTAGCAATTTCGCAGAAAGCAGCGATTGCATCTTTTCCGTGGATCGGAAAAGGTAATAAAAATTTAGCAGATGGTGCTGGAACAGAATCGTTGCGAGAAGAAATGAATAAAGTGGATATGCAAGCAGTAATTGTAATTGGTGAAGGAGAAATGGATGAAGCGCCAATGTTATATATTGGTGAGGAGCTTGGGACTGGAAATGGGCCAAGTCTTGATATTGCAGTTGATCCAGTCGAAGGTACTACATTATTGTCAAAAGGACAAGATAATTCATTATGTGTCATTGCAGCATCTGCAAGGGGAAGTCTTTTACATGCGCCTGACATGTATATGGAAAAAATTGCAGTTGGTCCTAAGGCAAAGGGATGTATAAATATTGAATGGTCTTTAATGGATAATATAAAAGCAGTAGCACAAGCGCAAAATAAGGAAATGAAAGATATTACCGTTATGATTCAAGATCGTCCTCGCCACCATCATTTAATTGAGCAAGTTTTTTCGTTAGGAGCAAGTGTTAGACTATTCTCTGATGTAGATATCACAGCAGCTATCGCAACTGCTATTGACGAAAGTGATGTGGATTTATTTGTCGGAACGGGAGGAGCGCCAGAAGGTGTTATTTCTGCAACTGCTTTAAAATGTTTAGGCGGAGATTTTCAAGGAAAATTAATCCCAAAAGATCAAGAAGAATATGATCGCTGTGTAAAAATGGGAATTACAAACCCGAATAAAGTCTTGAAATTGAACGATATAATTCGTTCTGAAGATTGCTTTTTCGTGGCTACAGGCATTACGAATGGGATGCTTTTACAAGGGGTACGCAGTATGGATGATAAATCGAGATTAACACATTCTTTCGTTACTATAGGAGGAGATAGCGAAAACTATCAATTTATAGAAGCAAAACATTCCTTAAAATAATTTTTAAAACATGAATTTTAATATAAAAAAAGAAAATATCTACAGTTATTATAGATATATTTTTAATAACAGAGCGTTTCTGTATTTATAAATGATATTAAAATAAGGAGCCCATAATAATGATTAATCAAAAAGTGGATATTGATACATTAACGATTAATACGATTCGGACGTTAGCAATCGATGTAATTGAAAAAGCTGGTTCGGGACATCCTGGAATGCCAATGGGTGCAGCACCTATGGCATATGTATTGTGGTCAAAAATAATGAATTATAATCCTAACAATCCTAATTGGTTTAATCGTGATCGGTTTGTACTTTCAGCAGGACATGGTTCCATGCTTCTTTATAGTTTATTACATTTAACTGGATATGATCTTTCTAAAGAAGAGCTTCTCCAATTTCGTCAGTGGGGAAGTAAAACACCTGGACATCCAGAATTTGGTCATACACCTGGTGTCGATGCGACAACTGGTCCACTTGGCCAAGGTATAGCTATGAGTGTTGGCATGGCTATGGCAGAAAGACATCTTGCTGCAACCTATAATCGGGAAGAATTAAATGTAGTAGATCATTACGTCTATAGTATTTGTGGAGATGGAGACCTAATGGAAGGCGTTTCAGGAGAAGCAGCTTCTTTAGCCGGCCATTTAAAATTAGGAAAATTAATAGTTTTATATGATTCGAATGATATTTCATTAGATGGAGATCTATCAATGTCTTTTACGGAAAGTGTAGAGAGTCGTTTCAAAGCATATGGATGGGAATATTATCGCATTGAGAATGGAAATGATATCGAAACTATCCAACAAGTGCTTGAAAAAGCAAAAGAAAATAAAGACCAACCAACACTAATTGAGATTAAAACAATAATCGGATACGGTTCTCCAAATAAAGGAGGAAAATCAGACTCACATGGTTCTCCTTTAGGAATAGACGAAATCCAATTAGTAAAACAATCATATGACTGGTCATATGATCAACCATACTATATACCGAATGAGGTTTCGGAATATTTAGAAAAACTAAAAAATCTATCTGCTGAAAAAGAGGCGATGTGGAATCATTTATTTAAGAAATATAGAGAAATATATCCAAATCTCGCAGAACAATTAAGTGGAGCGATTAAGGATGAGTTACCAGAAAATTGGGATAAGGATATTCCGAAATATTCGATAGGCGAACATTCGCTTGCAACAAGATCTTCGAGTGGAGAAGTTCTTCAAGCACTTGCAAAGAATTTCCCATCCTTATTTGGTGGATCAGCGGATCTTGCCTCATCCAATAAGACACTGATAAAAAATGGGGGCGATTTTTTACCAGATAACTATAAAGGAAGAAATATCTGGTTTGGAGTACGAGAATTTGCAATGGGAGCAATCTTAAATGGAATGGCGTTACATGGTGGAATAAAGGCTTTTGGTGCAACCTTCTTTGTTTTCTCTGATTATTTACGCCCAGCAATCCGTCTTTCTGCGTTAATGAAGTTACCAGTAATCTATATTTTTACACATGATAGCATTGCAGTAGGAGAAGATGGACCAACTCATGAGCCTATTGAGCAGCTTGCCTCATTACGAGCGATGCCTGGTTTATCTACTATTCGCCCAGCAGATGGTAATGAAACAGCTGCCGCATGGAAATTATCGGTAGAAAGTAAGGATACACCGACAGCTCTCATACTATCAAGACAAAACTTGCCAACACTGGTAAATAGTGATCAAGCATATGTTGGAGTAAAAAAAGGTGCATACGTAATATCAAAAAGAGATAAAGCGGTTGGTCTACTATTAGCATCTGGGTCAGAGGTTGCGTTAGCTATAGAGGCACAAAGGTTACTTGAAGAAGAAAATATTAACGTATCTGTTGTTAGTATGCCATCATGGGATTTATTTGAAAAACAATCAAACACTTATAAGGAAACTGTCATTCCAAAAACTATTTCAGTTCGATTAGCATTAGAAATGGGAGCATCACAGGGGTGGCATCGCTATGTTGGGAATGATGGAATGGTATTAGGAATAGATAAATTTGGAACCTCGGCACCAGGAGAAAAAATAATAGAAGAATATGGATTCACACCAGAGAATGTGGTGGCAGAATTCAAAAAAATACTTACTATAGTTTGATCAATTAATAAAAATGAAGAAAGGAAGGCTACTAAATGGGATATCAAGGATTCGATAAAAATTTCAATCTAACAGATAAGGTAGCAGTCGTTACAGGTGGTTCTAGTGGAATCGGGAAAGCAACAGCAGAGCTTTTTGTAGAAAAGGGGGCATATGTAGCTATATTAGATATAAAGGATAATGTAGTAGAAGTAGCTAAAGCTATTCATTCTAACCGAGTATTTGGTATAAAAACGGATATTACAAAAAAGGAATATATCGAAGAAGCTATCAGAACAGTAAAAGATAAATTTGGAAAGATTGATATTCTATTTAATTCAGCCGGAGTGGCTTTACTTGAAAAGGCGGAAGAGCTATCAGAAGAATACTGGGATAAGACCATGGAATTAAATTTAAAAGCATCTTTCTTACTTGCTCAAATTGTAGGTAAAGAAATGATAATAGATGGTGGAGGTAAAATTATAAATATGGCCTCACAGGCTGCGGTCATTGCATTAGATAAGCATGTAGCTTACTGTGCAAGTAAAGCTGCTATTGTATCGATGACTAAGGTCTTAGCAATGGAGTGGGCAAAATATCAAATAAAAGTGAATGCTATTTCTCCAACCGTTATATTAACGGAGCTTGGTGAAAAAGCATGGGCAGGCAAAGTTGGAGAAGATATGAAGAAACTTATTCCAGCAGGACGATTTGGTTATCCTGAAGAAGTGGCAGCATGTGCGGTTTTTTTAGCAAGTGATGCTGCTAATATGATTACTGGTGAGAATTTAGTTATAGATGGAGGATATTCTATTAAATAAGTTTATATGTTTATAAATCTATTTTAATAAATTATGGATAATTCAGTTATCGTTTAATTTAGAAAAGTTGAAAATAGATATTTAAGAGAAGAAAAATAATAGTAATGGAGGGTTTCATTATGAAGTTTTTTATCGATACTGCCAATATTGACGAAATTAAAAAAGCGTATAGATTTGGGATATTGTCAGGGGTAACAACTAATCCATCTTTAGTAGCCAAAGAAGGGGTGAAATTTGAAGATAGAATAGAAGAAATTGCTCAAGTCGTTTCTGATGTGGAATCTGTTTCTGCTGAAGTGCCACCAGATGCACTTACAGCAGAAGAGATGATTCAAGAGGCAGAAGAATTAATCAAAATTAATGGTGGAGATGAAAAGATTACCATTAAGCTTCCAATGACATTAGCAGGCTTAGAAGCTACCCGTTATTTATCTCAAAAAGGTATTAAAACAAATGTAACCCTCATTTTTACAGTGAATCAGGCATTATTAGCTGCTCAAGCTGGTGCAACCTATGTTTCCCCATTCTTAGGTCGTTTGGATGACATATCAGAAGATGGGGTATTATTAGTAGAAAAAATTGCAAAATTGTTTCAAATTCATAATTTAGATGCACAAATTATTGCAGCTTCTGTTCGTCACCCAGATCATGTTACTCGTGTCGCATTAGCAGGTGCGCATATAGCTACCATTCCTTATAGTTTGATTGAAAAGTTAATCCAGCATCCATTAACAGATCAAGGAATGGAAAAATTTGCTTCGGATTGGAAAAAATAATTATTAAGTTTACAGAAGGATATTCCAAAAGAAAAAATAAGCACTTAACATGGATGTATTGATAATGAACTGGAAAAATAAAAAGACTGAGGTAATACTTAAGCTAATAGTTAGTTTTGCTTAATTAAGACTATAAACAAAGCCGCAATAAGGTCTTTGTTTATAGTCTTTTTATATATGGGGAATTATGTATATATAGAGTTTTGTTCGTTTGTTCTTTTACATTCTTAAGAGAACTTTAAATAAGGAATCCCAATTTTATTTACTATAATAAAATTAGGCTGTTTTCGTAAAGTTTGTGGTTTTTTGGACAAGGTTAAGGAAATACTGAATATTACAGGTAAATCGACATAATTGAGGAAAATTGTG
>NZ_JBQHVO010000082.1:0-19085 GCF_052064465.1 Niallia sp. HCP3S3_B10
ATCTTTGAAAAAAGCGGAACTATAACATATTTGGGATTTGTTATTTTTGAAAAAAAGCGGAACTATAACATATTTGGGATAGTGTTATCTTCGAAAAAAACAGAACTATAACATATTTGGGATAGTGTTATCTTCGAAAAAAACAGAACTATAACATATTTGGGATAGTGTTATCTTTGAGATAAGCAGAACTATAACATATTTGGGATAGTGTTATCTTTGAGATAAGCAGAACTATAACATATTTGGGATAGGCTTTAGAAAGTAGAAGATTTTATCAATTAGAATATTCTGAAATATAACAGTTGATAATCTTTTGTTATATTTCACTTTCTTTTCTCTGAAAATAATGTCATAATTTGTTTAAGATTACATACTTGTTAGTAGGTGATAGTTTGATAGAAACAAAGCAAGTTGAATTTAAAGTAAATGATCTAATCATCCAGTCTAATGATTTAATAGAGGCTTATTATGATAATGAATTAACCACTTTAGAGCATAAGTTTATTCGATATGTTGCTAGTAAAATTAAGAAAAATGATTCCCAATTTCCAGACTACACAATTACTGTTAAAGAATTTGCAGAAGTCATGAATGTTAAAGGAAATAATTATCATAGTCAGGTAAAAGAGTTAGCTGATGATCTAACAAGAAAAAGAATAAAGATTCGCTCGTCTAATGATAAAATGGGATGGTTTCCATGGTTTAGCGCTATTATATATGATAATGGTACTGTTCATGTTTCTTTTAATCCAATAATTAAAGATTATTTAATTAGCTTAGACAGTAGATTTACAGGATATTCATTTGATGATATAAAAAAATTAAAAAGTGGATATACAGTGAGAGTTTATGAACTGTTAAAACAGTATGAGAAAATTGGAAAAAGAACAATAGAGCTAGATGAACTTAAAAGGATGATTGGAGTAGGGGATAAGTATCCTGTATACGGGAATTTCAAACAACGAATATTAAATGTTGCCAAAAAAGAATTAGAAGCAACAGGAGAATTATACTTTTCTTTTAAAGAAGTCAAACAAGGTAGAAAAACAGTAGCAATAGATTTTAATATTCATAAAAAAAGTCCTAAACAACAGACTCCTCTTTCAAAAGAAGCACAAGAATTTATTGAATCAGTAAAGAAATCTCTATATATTCATGGTATCGATATTTCTGATAAGAAAATTCTATCCTGGAAAAAGTATGGAATAGAATTAATTTTAGAAGTTTTGGAAGAAATAAAGCATAGAGACATTGAAAATTATGAGAATTACATATCAAAAGTGTTAAAAAGTAAGTATGAAAATAAAGATGTTGATCCTGATATAGGAAAAGAGGAAAATACTAGCAAAGAAATAATAGATGATATAAATGAAATAGATGAATCTCTATTAAATCTTGCTCGTCAAAACATCGTTGCAAAATATGCGCCTGGTAAGGAATTAATTCCAGATTATTTTCTAGAAAAAGAAGTAATTCCATTTTTCATGAAGTTCATGAACGTTAGTGAAAAAGTTGCAAGTGAATTATGGGAAAAATATAAAACAATTATTATGTATCAAATTAAAACCAAAAAAGATGAACAATTACAGAAACGATATAATAGATAACATAACAAAAAATAACTCAATGGGACTACCCCAAATATGAAGGTAAATCAAAGTTACCTAATATTTGGAGTAGTCTTTTTTGCGAAGGAGACTGAATAATGAAGAAGGAAAGAATACATTCAATTGATATTATAAGAGGATTTGCAATCTTAGGCATAGCTTTTGCAAATATATTACCACTAAGTGGTCCTCATTTATATGAATCCTCTCCAAGTAGTATTTGGATGGATGCTATTGATAAACTAGTAGAATCGATTTTATTTATCTTCGCTGAAGGTAATTTTTATTCCCTCTTCTCTATCCTTTTTGGTTTTAGCGCAATTATTTTTATGGAGAACGCAGAAGTCAAAGGATATAATCCTTACTATTTATTCTCAAAGAGATTATGGATACTGTTTGCAATTGGATTTTTACATGCCTTTTTCATTTTTTATGGAGATATACTCATGATATACGCAGTAATCGGTTTGTTCTTACTTCCTGTATATAAAGTTCCTGGTCGTGTTATGATGCTGCTGATTGGTATATTTATGATTCCAATGTTGTTTGAATTAATTAAGATACTGTTATTTGATTATCAAATTGCAGCTGTTGATTATAACGTATTACAAAATGTGATTATTAATTATCAAACAGGGGGAAGAATTGCATTATTACAAAATACTGTTGATTGGTTAACGATTTACTCTATAGAAAATCTTCCATCTTTGTTCTGCAGTATTTATCCAATGTTTTTGTTAGGGATGATATTAGGAAAAAATAAAGCATTGATTACTAATATTAAGGGAATCCACAAATTAATGTGGGTGATAAGTGGTAGTATTGGTATTGCAATAAAAACATTAGCAATAATATATTCTGACTCCTACTTTTTAATAAGACTTTCCGAAATTTTTGGTAATATAAGCATGTCCATATTTTATGGTTTATCTATTCTGTTATTACTAAAAAAAACAGGAAAGCATTTCAAATTAATTGCTAATATAGGAAAAACATCTATGAGTAATTATTTATTCCAAACAACATGTTGTTTTTTCATGTTTAAAGTATTTAAGTTATATGCACAAGTTTCACCTGGTCATTTAGTTTTTCTTTCTATAGCTTTAATATTCATACAAATATTATTAAGTAATTGGTGGTTAAAAAAACATAAGCAAGGACCCATTGAATCGGTATGGCGTAAGTTAACTTACTATAAAAGGACTCCTTCCTATAATAGGGTTGATAAGAAATAGATATAATAGTAGAATGAAAATGTAACTATTTTATATTTTTAACATTTTAGCAGCCTTTTATTGGCTAGCAGTTTCGATATTAAACGCAGCGTCCTTTGGGATGATTTATTGAGTATTACACTTTTTGTGTAATTCATTAAACCATCTCTCAGGGCGCTTTTTTGCGTTTTATATAAATAATATATTGAGAGGATGAAGAAAAATGATGAAAGAAACAATTAGTAAGGGACCAGTTTTTCAAGGAAATGTATTTGAGGAAAGTAAAAGAAAAGCAGAAAAAATTATTGCTAGTAAACCAATCTTACATTCTCGTCATAGTATCGAGATTATTTTGCCAGATGGGGAACGAAGAATATTTAAAGCTAAGTCAGTGTCTAAAGAAAATGCCTTTAATGAATTTTTAGTTTTTATTGAGTGTTTAGAGCAAGGAATTAACTCAAAAGTAATGTGGAGGTATAAAGGCGATAAGGTTTATCATTTTAGTACACTTATCAACGAAAAACCTTCTACAATTAAACGCTTAAAAAAAGCAATAATGGGATATTTTTTTGATATTGAATAAATATCTATGAGGGCATTTACATTTAAATAAGAGAGGTAGATTTATAATGAGTAGATATAACGACGCAAAGGAATATATAAATTTTTTCGGGGAGAATGATACTAGTTTTCCACATTTATTGGCTATTATTGTGGGTGAAAACGTATGTGACTCAACAATCGATATTTTAGGTGAGTTAGGTTTGAGTGGGATTTCTCAATTATCTGAAGAAGAACTATTGAATTTAGAAGGAATAACCACTGAAACCTTATTTAGAATAAAAGCATTAAATGGAATTTTAAATATGGTACCAAAATTTGATTGGCAATCAGAATTTAAAATATCTACCAAATTTGATGTAGTTGAATATGTGAGAGACATTCGTTATAAGCAGGATTCACAACTAGATCTTTTATTTTTAAATAAGAATAATGTGGTAATAGGCAGACAAAATATTATTAAAGGGACTAGAACACTCAATAAGGACTTAGTTCATTTGGCTTTTCGACAAGCCATTAAAAGAAACGCTTCGAAGATCGTAGTCTGTAGTAATGAACCTGCAGGTTATGCAGTTTTAAAAGATGAAGACTATTCTTTATTCGACTATTTTGTATCCATATCCAATCTTGTGAATATTGAGGTAATTGATCATATTATTTTGGGTAAAAAAATGTGCGTTTCAGTTGCGGAAGGAATTTCGAAACAATCCAAAGGAGAGTTAGCATGAAAAACCAATGTAACCTAATCGGCCGTTTGAGTAGAGATCCATATTTAGCTGGTACAGAGGAAAATCCAGTCTGTTTTATGACACTTGCTGTAAATCGAAATTATAGAAATCAGCATGGAGAAAGAGAGGCAGACTTTATTCCAATTAAAGCATTTAAAGAGAAAAAGTTAGCTACCACTTGTCATAATAATTTACAAAAAGGTAGTTTAATTGCTGTTACAGCACGTTTGCAAGCAAAATTTAAGGATAATAAAACAGAAATTGAAATCATTGCAGAAGATATAGTCTTTTTAGAGTCAGGTAAAAGGAGACTGAAGACTGAGGATGATGGAGAGAATAATCACAAATATTCATATGAGGAGAATTATCATCAAGAGGATATAATGCCTTGGGAAAGATAATATTGAGTAAACGTTCATTCTAATAGAATGGGCGTTTTTTCATGATTAAAAATAGGAGGAAATAACATGTCTCATATAGGTAACAAACTAAAAGCAGGTTTTTTTGCAACACCTGAAATACAAGGTGAATATATCATTAAATTACTAAATGTCGAAGGTAGTGGTGTTTGGTTTGATCCCACTTGCGGAGAGGGAGAGATTCTAAATCAACTTGCAGCTGCCTTTAATAATGAAGAGACTATTATTAATACTTATGGAGTCGAACTTGATAGAAGACGTGCAGAACGCGCTTCAAAGCTTTTGAATCATTGTATAAATGCCCCTATAGAATCTATGGTAATACAAAATGAAGCTGTGTCATTCTTATTTCTTAATCCACCATATGATTTTGCGTGCGCCTTGTTCTTAGCCTAATCTGAGCGGAAACGTTCAATAAAAGCTAAGGAATCTAGGTTACTAGATTTAACGTTGTTTATGAATTTTGTAGGGGAAGTTCCTACTCTGGACTAAATGTTGGTAGTCCTGCCCTGATACTCCGACATGCATCAAAAATTTACCGTTTAGATGTATGAAGCTCGGTGAAGTCGGCGAAAAACTAACCTGTGATGGTTATGAAGTAGTCGGGGGGCTATAAAATTGCTATGCTGACGACCCGCAATCGCGGTAAAAGGAATCTCTTTAATGTACGGTTCGTGACGTAGGGTGTACCAAATAAGAAGGTACATTGCTCCAAAGGGGCTTCAATCGTGGATAAAGTAATGTGAAATGCTTTATCGATGTGTTTCCAATAAGGATACACGCTTCAAATCCACCAACAGAGGGTGAAGAAGTGGTTGACGGATCATAGAGAGACAGCTAAGGCGATATGAAAAGCTAATAAACAATGAACATGGGAATCTCAACAGGTGATGGTAAGAAGGGTAAACTTCAATGCACCTAATCAATAGGAAATGATTGATGAAGTTGAGAGGCAGCAGCCCGTAGTAATGATGAAGCAGAGTAATGTCTGTGGAGTGAAGGGGCATAGTCACAATGATTTGTATGTATTTACAGACAAATGTTGAGGAAGCCGTTGTGCAAACCTGACTAAAGCCATTAAAAGGCAATATCTCCGAAAGGGGTGATGCCAGTGGTCCAAAAATTCAACTATCCTAAATCTGAAAGAGAATTCCGTAAGCTTCAAGACGAGTTCTACTCAATTTCAAAAGATGCAATAGCAAATGGAAATAAACCCTCCTTTAAAGGATTGCTAGAAATTATCGGCAGTGAAGTTGTTATACTCAGCGCCATTCATAAGATTAAAGCCAACAAGGGTAGTAATACTCCTGGTTCGGATGGCAAAACAATGAAGGATGATTTTCTCCAAAAACCAGCCGACAAAGTTATTAAAGAAGTACAAAATACCTTCAATAACTACAAGGCTGAAAGTATCAGATGAGTCTTTATCCCAAAGCCCGGTAAGAAAGAGAAACGCCCCCTTGGTATTCCGACCATTAAGGACAGAATCATCCAAGAATGCGTTCGCTCTGTTATCGAGCCTATCCTAGAAGCACAATTCTTTGCTCACTCATATGGGTTCCGCCCACAAAGGGACACTCACATGGCACTTGAAAGAACAAAGGATTTGGTTCACAAAACTCAATACTCATGGATTATCGAAGGTGACATTAGTAAATTCTTTGATAACGTAAATCATTCCATTCTTCTTAGAAAGCTATGGAATATGGGAATACGAGACAGAAGAATTCTTATGATAATTAAACAAATGCTTAAAGCAGGAATAATGGAAGAAACAATCCATAATGATATTGGCACTCCACAAGGAGGAATCATATCCCCACTGCTAGCAAATGTTTACCTTCATAAATTTGACGAATGGGTTACAAGGGAATGGGAACAGAAGAAAACGCAACACAGATACTCAGCAAATAACAACATGTACAAAGCTCTCAGGAAATCGAGCAGACTAAAACCTGCTTATCTAGTCCGATATGCAGACGACTGGATTTTGATCACCGACACAAAGAGCAACGCTGAAAAATGGAGAAAAAGAATTAAATCATACCTTCAGACAAACCTGAAACTCAGCCTGTCAGAAGAAAAGACCTCAATTACGAATGTTAGGAAAAAATCCATTAAATTTGTGGGTTTCAACTTTAAAGTAATCAGGGGTTCCTCACCTACAGGATGGATTTCAAGAACTTCAGTAGACAACGAAAAACTGTTAGGTAAGTTTGAAACAATTCGGAAAGACATTAGAAGGCTAAGAAAACTTCCGCGCAAAGAGGATGTTATTCATGGAATCAATCTTATTAACCTCAAGATTAGGGGATTGATTCAATACTACCAGCCAGCTAATACGGTTTATCTCTCAATGCACAAAACCGGAAAAGGAATCTTACAACTAGCACAGAGAACTTTTATTAACTTGCGTATGGATTATAAGTGGGTACCAGCTGATAAAACTGATAATTTACTATCTGTTCATTCACAGTACAAAACTCAAATCCCGGCAATTGAATACAGGGGACTTCAAATAGGAGTCACTTCTCCGATGTTCGCAAAATGGACAATGCCACCGCTGAAAAATCAGCTGGAAACTCCATATTCCGAACAAGGACGTGAACTCAATCGTAAGAGAAGTAAAAAGAAGTCACCACTTGCTAGGGCAGACGACATTCTCAGTATCAATCAGTCTGAACTGATCTCCTGGAAGTTCAAAGATACGAAGTACAACTTTGAATTTTATCTAAACCGGGCTTATGCATTTAACCGTGATAAGGGCAAATGTAGAATTTGCGGGAACGATATCACAAGTCCTGCCGATGTTCACACTCACCATGTAAGACCTTATTTACCAATAGACTCGGTTAATAAAGTCGAACACTTGGCTACTGTACATCCAATTTGCCATGAACGGATACACGATGGAGTAGAATACTCAACCCTAGGAACAAAACAATGGAAGAAAATAAAAGATTTTAGAGAAAAGTTGTCTAGTAAATAACATACTGTTGTGATGGAACGCCGTATGCGATGAAAGTCGCACGTACGGTGTGAAGCGGGGGAAAAGGGAGTCCTAACGATAAACGTCAGTTTAGTCGAGGACTGCCCTTACCTATCGCTATATTAAAGGGGATGGATGATTCTTCAGCCAAAAGAAAAGAATGGGTTGAATTAGAAAGGAATTATAGATATCTAAAAGAGAATGGAATATTGATATATATTATTCCTTCATATCGTTTTGCAGATCAAAAAATTTCTAGGTTTTTAGCAACTAACTTTAATGAAGTTGGCATTATGCGATTTTCAAAAGAGGATTATGAAGACTATAAACAGTGTATTTTTATTGGAAGAAAAAAGGCAGGAAAATATAAAGGAATTAATGAAAAATTATATGATTTTTTATTAAGAATGGATTCCGAGGAATTTATTTTAAAGAATGTAAATACGATTGATCAGATTGTAACTAGAGAATTTAAATGGAATGTACCAAGCGGTTATAAAAACTTATCTACATTTTATACAAAATTGGCAAATAAAGACGATTTTGTTGAAAGTATTAGAGAGAGTAAAGGATTCGAAGCTTTTATGAATAGAACCAAGCCACGCCAATTAAGTATAGGTGGAGAACCTATTCTGCCGCTTAATCAAGGGCAATTGTCTTTATTATTAGCAAGCGGAGCGATTAATGGTGAGCTAGGTGAAGGCGAAAATTATCATTTAGTACAAGGTCTTGAATCCGTTTCTAAAATTGTGGATGAAGAGGTAAAACATCACGACAATGGCAGCAAGACTGTAATAACTAAAACCAGAACAAAGAGGGATGTATCTGTAAAGATAATAACTCCAAATGGGATGATAAAAAAATTAGTGTGACGGTGATTGATATGATAAAAATTTTAGAATTATTCGGAGGTATTGGGGCCCCAAGAAAAGCTTTATTAAATCTGGGGGTTGATCATAAAGCTATAGATTATGTAGAGATAAAAGAAAATAGAGTACGTGCTTATAATGCTCTATATGACCATGATCATAAACCACATTCCGTTGTTGGATGGAATCTGAAGCCGGATATCCTTATCCACGGATCTCCCTGCCAAGATTTTTCAAGGTCAGGATATAGAAAATTGATGTTTTAAATGCTGTTGACTTTGGTATTCCACAGCAAAGAGAAAGAGTGTTTTGTATATCCATTTTTGGAAAAGAGGCATTTGACTTCAATAAATTAGAAAGAACCCCAATGCGTCATATTAGTGGATTCTTAGAGAATAAAGTAACTGGCTCTCAGTATTTGGTTAATGTTCCAAGTATGTTGAGTAGAATAGAAGAATTTAACCCAGTTAAGGAAACGGATAAGTATAAACGTAGATTATCCGTAATAGAAGATTATTGTTGGACTATAACAGAAAGACAAGATCGATGTCCTAACGCTGGAATTATTAGATTAAAAGATAAAGTGGGATATAGATATCTAACTGAAAGAGAAGTATGGAGATTAATGGGTTTTGATGATAGGGATTTTGAATTAATCTTGGAATAATTCCCTTCTAGAAAGGGTTGTAGAAATGCTACTCTTTACGAACTAGCAGGAAATAGTATAGTCGTCCCAATTTTAGAAGCAATTTTTAAAGTTATTCTAAAAGAGGATTTTGCAGAAGATTTACTAACAAATACAAAAGGGCAATTAGAGTTGATTATTTAAAAATATAAAATGGAAAAAACGGATTAGATATAATATTCTAATCCGTTTTTTAGGAGGATATAAACATGAACTCACAATTAAGTATTTTTGAACTTAACAATAAGAAAGTTAAAGAAATAAGAACAGAAAAGCAAATTGATAAAAATGTTGCATATGACGTTGGAGTCTTTATTACTGGTTCTAGAAAAGAATTAGATAAAATAAAAAGAAGATTTCAGGAAAATCATTCTGAGAAGGAGTTAGAAAAAATAGAAAAGCTTAATCCGCTTCTTTCAGAGGAATTAATAACCAAAAGAGAATTAACAAAATCTTTTTCTCTGAAGCTTGAGCAGAAAAATGGTGTAGAACCAGGAGTTGCTAAATTGAAGCAATTAATTATTAATAGAATAGATAAGGTACCCGCTGTTCAAACAAAAGAAGGAAGAAGAGACTTTATGGTAGCAATCCAAAGTTTCTTGGAACTTATCAATAAAGTGAAAAAGTGGGATGATGTTTCAGACTTTATTGTTGGTTTCTCTAAAACACTTATATTAGAAAGAAATAAAGAATCAGACACAAATTTCTTTATTTTAGGGAAAAGCTTTTTGAAATTTTTTCTAAGGGCAGGATATAAATCATCTATTAATACAGCATCAAAAATAAATACATGGGAAGATATCTTTGAAAAAAAGGAAAATGGTGTAAAAGGTGCGAAAAAGAAAAATAGTAAATGGGAAAGAGTATTACCAGAAAGACCAGATAGAAGAGGTGGGAAACCAAGCCCTGTAAAAAAACCAGAAGATTTGGTGGAGTTGTTTGGATTTCGAGGAGTGCAATTTGGCCATTATATGGATGATGAAAAAGGCATGGAGCATTTAGTTCGAGCTTCAGAAGGAATTTTGGATTTAGCTGATGTACTTGAAATTGATGTTACTTCCTTGTCTTTAGATGGAACACTTGGACTAGCATTTGGAGCAAGAGGAAGAGGCGGTAATGCATTGGGTACTTATGAGGCTCTATCAAGAGTTATTAATATGACAAAAAATAAAGGGTGTTTAGGAATTCTTGCTCATGAGCTATTTCATAGCATAGACCACTACATTTACATTAAGAGTCATCAAAATACCAGTAGTAAAGGATTTGGGACAGAATACAAAACATTAGGTGAACAAATTCCTTCACAAATAAAAAATGCACTTGAATATTTATATGAAACTTTAACAAACGGCCGCGGAACTGCTTATTTTATAAACACTAACAAGCCAGACGTATCTTATAGAGGCGTTGCTTTAAAAAGAGATTATGAACGTTTTAATGGAGATATAGCATTAGCTATTAAAAATGAATTTACTAATGAACAAGAAAATAGAAATAGAAAACTTAATTTTTCACAGTATTATGGAGCATCTGAAATTGCACTGAAGAAAGAAAAAGAAAAACTCGAAAGAAAGGCGAAAAGAGATATCAAAAAATATGCGATGGCTATGGCATGGTATCATGAAAATCTAACTGGAGAAAGAGTTGAAAGAATACCTTATCCAACAGATAAATCTCAATTTTACCTTAATGCAATCGAGTTAGACAACGGAAATGAATCTAAATACTGGAGTAAAATTATTGAATTGGCTGCTAGGGCGTTCGAAGCATATATTGCTGATAAATTTTTAGCAACAAATAGATGTAATGACTATCTTGTATATGGTACTTCAGATGCGATTGCTTTTCCCCAAGGAAAAGAGCGCGAAAAAATAAATAAAGCTTGGGATATTTTATTTGATGCACTGAAGATCAATGACATATTATAAATAAAAAGGCTATGTTAAATAATAATGTTGATTTGAGACCTTTATGCGTAAAGGTCTTTTTTTGTCATTACCACGCAGATAGCCTTGTTCTTGTATCGTTTTCATCGGTAATATATTCAACATTTTTAAATCCACATTCTGTTGCTTTCTTGTATAGTAATTCGATTGTTTCCTTGTTTTTGCAATAGATGGTGACATAACAGCTATCGACCACTAATAAAACAAGCTCACATTGGCTCTTAATAAAATCTTCATAGGTCTCAATATCAGAAAAATCATCTTTTGGATATGCTTGTAAGTCAGCGAAAATAATATAATACTTATTGTTTTCTAATAGTTTTTTGAGTTCTGCACCTTCAATTGCTTTTTTATCTTCTGAGAAAAGCTCTTCATCTAATTCATCATCAACTACTATATATGACTCACTGGTACCAATTCGCCAACTGAAAACAGTTGTGTCAATTGGCTTTAGCAATTCTCCAAGAAAGGTTCCATATTCATTTGGAATTTCAAAGCTAATTCCTCTCTTCATAAAAAACAACTCCCCCCAGATAACCCAGGATATCTAACTCAAAAGATATCTTGGGTTTCTTTTGTTTATATAAAAATTACTGTAAACTTCTTTATACTCTAACTTTAGACCCTAACATTTTATATATACTTTGTATATACTTAATAATAATAGTCTTATTTAGAAAGATGGTAAAATGACAACCAATACAAATGTATTCCGAGAATGGATATATATGTAGTTTCTAATGTCCTTTAAAGTTGCAGTTGTTTTCTTCCTCAAAATGGTTATAATATAGGTAATATGTCATTATCGTTACAAAAAGAATACTAAATTTAAGTTGAAATTCTCTGTATACCGGCACTTTTTTACTTAATATCTAAAGTGTAATAACAGCTAAGTAAACGTTGGTTTAGTTAGCTTTTTTTTTGGGAAATATTATGATTTATTGAGAAATATTTTGTGGGTTTCAATACATATTAATAAATATAAATTAAAATAAATTGAAGATGCTATGAGAATGAGGGAGATTAAGATGGAAAATTACTTATTAAAACGGATAGGTTTTACATCTGAAGATAATTATGTGATTTTATATTCTTTATCAAAGGAAAATTTTACGAATAGTAATAAAAATATAAAATCAAGTGTATTAATTTCTATAATTCAAGAGAAACCAAAGAATAGAAGTAAAAAAGTTAAAGAAGTAAAATTGTCAATTACTAAAGAACAAGCTGAGAATTTATTGAAAATTCATGAGGAAAATGAGTTAGTAAAGGAGATAAATTCTATTATAACGCAATGATATTTATCGTTCGATAGAACCTGATTCTATTGAATAAACTAGAAAAGTATGTTTTAATAAAATCAATATTAAATACAAAGGGAAAAACCCTATGAAAAGGCCGAATTTCGATTTGGTATTTTGTCATAAGGTTTTTCCCTTTTTGTTTAATACACAAACAAATATATATTTAAAAATTTGTATGATAAAATAAAAAACCCACCTAGATACAATTAAACTATCAGGCGCTAAACTGATAGTAGTTTAATTGAGTGAAAGCGGGAGTTTTCTAAACTTATATTCTTAAAAATATTTTAACATAAATATATGTTTTAGCAAGTGAAACTCCTTCTTTAATTTGTTTACTTGGGTTTACTTAGGAGGAACAATTGTGGAAGAAGAGTATTATAATTTAAAAGGTAAAAAGGATAAACTAAAGTATTTTCGATTAAAAGATACAGGTATGTTTACTCAAAGAAGTAAATTGATAAACATAGAGGATACCCAAGAATATAAAACCTATTTTTACCCAGAGCAAGATAAATTGATCTTTGAGGAAAATCAAGTTAGAAAGTTTAATTTAGACGAGCATGGAGAGTCCATTCCTGCGATTGATGGTGAGCTTACTATTTTTAATAACTATTTTTTTGACTTTTGGGGATTTTATTTGGGAGACGCCACTCGATTGTATGCATATTTAAAAAGACATGCTTATGGGGAAAAAGACTATGTGTACCCCAATTTTGAATTGATTTCAGAGAAAATGGATAAATCAAGAAAAACATTACATACCTATTTAGATATACTAGAGCATTACGGCTTTGTCTATAAGTTTAATGTAATAAATGAGTCTCGGAATAATATGGAAGAGAGTCCTATTTTTAAAGTGAGGAAACAAACTCCTTTACTATCTAAAAAGCTAATAGAGGGAGATATTAATCTAATTATCCCTGAAAACGTACCTGCTCATGTAAAGAAAATGCTAAAAAAAGAGCGTGAAGGATTACCTCCTAGATTACGTAAAGAGCACGAAGTTTTTACCAAGAAGCATTTAAAAAACAAAGCGGATATCCTTCCAGAACAATTAGATTATGAGGAGATTTACAATAAATACTTACAATATAAAGATATACTTAAAAGTATTCATAAAAAAGATAATAGTGAAGAAGTTGACTCAACTATTACCTATTCTGAAACAGAGGTACATTTAAAAAAGAATATGACACAAGATGAAAAACTGCTTTTAGCTGTTGTTCTAGAATCTGCACAAGCAAATATTTCTAAACCCTCTTATGATACATGGTTTAAAGATATCCTAATAAAAGTTCAAAATAATATTTTAACTATTTATGCACCGAACGAATTTGCTATGGATTGGTTAGAAGAAAGATATAAAGATAATATATTAGAATGGGTGAATAAAGCAGGTAGTTGGATCAGAGATATAAATTTCTCCCATTATGAATTTTATAAGCAAGTTTAATTAATAATATTAGAGCACTAACTGTAATGATTTTGGAATGCAGAGTTCTCCCTATGGCGGTTTCTCAATAAGGTAACTTATCTAATTAATGGTAAGTGTCAAACTCCTCCCACATATTCAAATAGAAGAATCTTTGAGATAATCTCTTCAAATAAATATTGGAGGAGGTTTTTTCATGACTAAAAAACCCAATTTAGAATTACGCAAAGAATGGGAACAGAGAATTTCTGACTACAAAGCGAGTGGTCAATGCCGAGCTAAATGGTGTGAGGACAATGGGGTTAGTTATCATCAATTTGGATACTGGAAGAGAAGGCTTAAAGATCAAAGTACCGAGAAAACAAACAATTCTTGGGTTCCAGTAATCATAGAGGAACCTACAACAGCGCAATGTGAATCTTTACTAATCAAGGTTGGCTCTGTTTCCATAGAAGTGACTTCAGGCTTTAATTCAACACTTCTCGCAGAAGTGATAAAGGTACTGAAAGAGCATGTTGAATGAAGTGACTGTTGATCGTGTCTTTCTAGCAAAAGGAAGTACGGATATGAGAAAATCGATTGATGGATTGGCTGTCCTTGTTCAAGAAGTTTTTGAGCTAGATCCTTTTTCTCCTAATCTATTTGTATTTTGTAATAGAAAGAGAGATAAGATGAAAATTTTATTTTGGGACAAAAATGGTTTTTGGCTCTATTACCGTCGTCTAGAAAAAGGCCAATTCCAATGGCCATCTGATGACCAAAACGCAACTCCTCTAAAAATAACTCGACAACAATTACGCTGGTTATTAGATGGACTATCACTAGAACAAAAGCATGCCCATCTCGAGGTGATGGTTAGAACCATCATATAATAGAATACTTCTATTTAGTGAGAGACAATTCATCGGTATTTTCGTATAATAGAACCTATGAAAAAGAAAACAAAACACTCAACCCCAACTCCTACAATTGAAGAACTTCTCGAGCGCGTTCAACTTCTTGAAAAACAAAACGCAGAGCTAGAGGCGAAGTTAGAAAAGGAAAAATCTGAATCGGAAGCCAAGATTAATTGGTTAAAAGAGCAGCTTCGCCTTTATCAATCTAAGCGTTTTGGTGCTTCCAGCGAAAGAACCCTTACGGGTCAACTGGAATTAGCTCTTTTTAATGAAGCGGAAAAGGAAGCAAACCTCGAATTACCAGAACCTACAGTAGAAACCATTACCTACCACTCTCGGAAGAAACGTGGTCACCGTCAATTGATGGTAGAAAACCTGCCTGTGGAAACGATTGAATATCGTTTATCCGAAGAAGAACAGGTGTGTTCATGTTGCAATGAGAATTTACATGAAATGAGCACAGAAGTCCGTCAGGAATTAAAATATATTCCTGCTGAAGTGAAAGTAGTGAAGCATGTTCGCTATGTGTATTCCTGTCGTCATTGCGAACAGGAAGCGGTGGAAACTCCCATCCAAACGGCGCCAATGCCCAAACCAGTAATATCAGGTAGCCTAGCTTCTCCATCTATTTTGTCACATATCATGAGTCAAAAATATGTAGAAGGACTCCCTTTATATCGCCAGGAGAAGCAATTTCACCGAATGGGACTAGCTTTATCTCGCCAAACAATGGCTAACTGGATGATATATGGTGCGGATCGATGGTTGACGCCATTATATGATCGAATGCATCAGCTTCTATTAAAGCTAGATATTCTGCATGCGGATGAGACTACCCTGCAGGTACTTAGTGAACCTGGACGTCCAGCTACTTCCAACTCCTATCTATGGTAGTACAGGACAGGAATAGAAGGACCATCGATTGTTCTCTATGATTATCAAGAAACACGTGCCGGTGAGAATCCAAAGAAATTCCTTAATGGATATAAGGGATATTTACAGGTTGATGGGTATGCTGGTTATCAAAAAGTAGAGAATGTCACACTTGTGGGCTGTTGGTCCCATGCGAGGAGAGCATTCTCTGACGTTCTGAAGGCATTGCCAGCAGGTAGCATAAAACCGGTAACGGCAACCGAAGGTCTTCAATTCTGTAATCAGCTTTTCGCCATTGAGAGAAAAGTAAAAGAATTAGACCCGAAGGAACGTTTTGAACAACGTCTTAAACAAAGCAAACCAGTACTAGACGCTTTTTTGTCATGGCTAAAAATACAAGAACAAAAAGTACTCCCTAAAAGTGGAATGGGCAAGGCGGTGACATACTGCCTCAATCAATGGGATAAACTAATAGCCTTTTTGGAGGATGGTCGATTAGAAATCGATAATAATCGAAGTGAACGGTCGATCAAGTCAGTAGTGATCGGAAGAAAGGCATGGCTGTTCATTCAGTAATACACCGCAAGGTGCTAGAGCCAGTGCCATCCATCATATACAGTATGGTGGAGACAGCAATCGCAAATGGATTAAATCCATATTACTATCTTCGCTATCTATTTGAGCAGCTTCCCAATATGAATTTGACAGATATGGATGCCTTAGACCGAATGCTTCCTTGGTCAACAACTTTACCAGTTTCTCGTATCTCTTTTAAAAAGTTATCTAAATAATAACTTAGGTCCCATCTAATTAATAGGTGGGGCCTATTTGACGCTTACATATAAAGTATCCAATAAACAATTAAGTTTAATGTGAGCCTCTTCATTGTAAAAACAACGATATAAATGGTCAAAGTGTTGAATCTTAATTGATGAAAACTGTTTTAAATTATTTTATAAAAACTGTTTAATTCTACTTGACGGTTACAAATGGGTAATAAGGTATCATGGTTCACAGGAATGTGGGCAGCATGGGCAACTTTTTCAGCTGAATGACAGCTGGTAGAAAAGGCTATTTTACGCAAAATAGTATCTGTTCTTTTCGTACGGCGACAATTAGTGGAAAGCCAATCAAATCGTTCGGTAAAAATACTTCTTTGACAATCCTTATTATCACAAAACCATTTATGGGAGAGAAGTAGAAGTTGGACAGGATGATCATTTATCGGTAAATCTTGTACTTTTCGAGAATATCGGCTATGCGGTCTTGAGCTTACTATTCGACAGCAAGGACAGGATGCACAAATCCGTTTACTTTTAATTGTAAGGATCAATGAATTATCTAGACTAGAAACGTGGATGAGTTCCAAATCAGAGCTTGGTGATGACCAAGAGACATAAGTTCATTCCGCCTTTAGATATTATACTAATCTAATATCCAAAATCCTTGGTCACCAAACCTCCGTAAGAACCATTTTTTGCTTGCCAAATACAACCGGTTAAGGAAATCAGCAAGTCGGGTTCTGTGAGGGAGCCTCAAAAGAGGTTATCCCCTATTTTATTTAGCTTACATATAAAAAGAAATTTATACAGATTAATAGTAAGGTATGTAACTCTCATTTATTTTCTGCCAAATTGTAGAGTGTTTGGACATTTGGAAAGAAAAAATGGAATTATTTAGTGTGCAGTGTTCTGGAGATTAGAAGTATATGGCGGTTTACAAGTATTTTTAGGTAGAATCTTTGTATATAGATAAACAATAATAAGGAATAATAATACTGTGAAAAATAAGAAGTATGGAATATTATTATACAGCTTAGTAATAAAATGAATAAAGTTTTCTAAGGTATCTTGCGAACTGCTGGGGCTTGTTGGTATTAATTCTAAATTACCCAGATTTCCTATAAAGTTGTTGAACATATGACAAATAATAGGTATAAATAAATTTTTAGTTTTCATATACAGGATACAAAAAAGTATACTATTTAGAAATAGGCCAATAAAGTCGAAATTTATATGTAATATGGAAAAAATTAATGATGTGAGAATCATAGATTTATATGCTCCCATTTTTTCAGTCCATTTACTAAATAAAAATCCTCTGAAAATAAACTCTTCGATGATTGGGGCAATGATGATTACGGTTATTAGTGAAAGTATTGAGCTCGACGAATTAGTAGAAATATTCTCTGAATTATATACTTTTTGTACCAAATTTTCATTACTAGCCATAAAATAGATATTTATTATAAATAGATTGGATATTGAAAAAATGGTGACTAATAATTGAAGTGTTATGCTAAATAATAGTGACTTATAGGAATTAAATGTCCCAAGTATAGGGCTCATAAGAATATTATTTTTTTTAAAAGTAAGTATTATCCATAAAAAACAGAATAAATAAATGAACAGAATTAGAACAGAATCTAAAAAGCTATTATGATATTGGAATATAGTTTCAAAAATAGTATCAATTAGTTGCCATAGAATAATCAATGAGATAAATAAAATGAAAATTGGTCGTGCTTTTATAGTTTTAAAAAAAATATGAATCACTCTTTTCAATATTAAAGTTAATTGTAAAATAAATCTTGTGAATAAATAATAAATTTTATTAGATGGTAAGTCAATCTCGTATATTCCAATAGTTATTAATTTTCATTAATAGCTTCAATTTAATGAAAATTGTAATTTTATTGGGTACATTATTGTGAGCTTTGTTTCTAACGTGAAAAAATATCCGTAATAAAACAGTTATATATATATTTATGATAGGAAATGGCTGGTTTGACTTTCTTATTTATAAAAGTTTACAGGGAGCAACAATGTAATAAAAACAAGGTCACTTCCTGTAAAAATTTGTTTATTTTACTGCTAACGCCCTCCAAGTATTAACGCCACAAATACCATCTGCAACGAGCCCTTTATTTTGCTGGAATTTAATCAATGCGGATTTAGTTTTTGGGCCCCATATACCATCTATTGTACCAACATTATAACCGAGATTATATAATGCAGCTTGAAGATCTTTTACACGAGCCGATTGGTTTGCTTTACCATCTCCAACCATGTTGGATGATACGTTAGCTGTGAATCTATGATCGTTTACTTTTACATAAGCATCCCCATTTTTATCTCCACCCCATTTACCTACAGATGACGAAAGAAAGTTCGTAAATACAGTGAAGTTATCTGTAACAATTGTTTTTACAACTTCTCCTAATACGGCCTTTAATAACTCACCCCAAAATTTCCCAGGTATATACATTGGAGTAATTGAAGTATTTTCTTCTGAATTTAAATATTTGGTTTGATCTTGGTTGATTCCTATGTTAGTATCAACCTCTTGTAAAATTGTTTTCTGATTTGATTTTTCTTCTAATTTTGAAGCTGAAGCAGAAGTTGAAGCTGAAGCATATGTAGTTCCTAGTGTGCTAAGAAATAATGTACTACTAAGTGCTATTACCCTGAAATATTCATAGCACTTTAAAAGATGCACGTTTTTCTAAAATGCAGGTGAGAGTTTTCTATCTTTTTATAAGATTGAACATTTTCTA
>NZ_JBQHVO010000083.1:0-18618 GCF_052064465.1 Niallia sp. HCP3S3_B10
GTCTCGGACTTTCTCGCATCTCCCGTAGGAGTCGAGCGGACACCTCTCCAAACCAACTTATTATTTGCTTTCAAATAAATAAAACCTCATTAATTTGGAGAACTAGACTTTTTCAGTGCCCTCTTTGGATTCTCGTTGATTATATACATCGGATTTTAAATCACAAAGTGCTTTCTTGATAAATTAGGAAAAATAAGTCCCTTTAACCTCAAATAGCTCCCCAGTTAGACATTTAAAAGATATGGATTCCCTCCTATTTTTACTCTTATAAAAGAATTATCATAAATCTAGCAGTTCTCTCCTTTTGTCAAAAATGATAGGAGGCTATGATTTGTAAATCAAAAAACATATTTTTCAACGAATTTTTAAAGTGAAAATCTATAACACTAAAACAGAAACATATTATTTAAAACTGTGTCTATTTTCTCTACTAGATCATACAAAATCGAAAAATGAGGTGAAAAAACTGCTATTAAGAAAGTGAATATAGACAAAATGGAATGTTTATATTTCATTAGCAGCTACTCGAATGACTGAAAACAATCATTCTCGCGTTGAGCGAAGAAATAAATTACAAGAAGAACAACGTTTATCAAAGAATCAGAAACCAAAGAGAAGATTCTGGAAAAAACTCTTATATTTTAGCCTTATCGTTGGAGTTGTACTCTTTTTGGTTGGAGTTGGTGCAATTATTTTGATTATCAAAGATGCTCCAAAGTTTGACGAAACATTATTAAAAGACCCTTTATCGTCTAGCTTATTTGCTAGTGATGGAAAAACAGTCATCGCCGAGGTAGGGACAGAAAAACGTGATGATATCGGAATAGAACAAATTCCAGAGGTATTAAAGGATGCTGTTTTAGCAACCGAGGATTCTCGTTTCTACAAGCATCACGGAATTGATGTAAAACGAACAATGGTTGCGATTTTTAAAGTAATTACGACAAGATCGTTAGAAAGTGGTGGAGGAAGTACCATAACACAGCAGCTAGTAAAAAATTCTTTTTTATCGATTGAACAAACACCAACAAGAAAAATCCAGGAATGGTACTTAGCAATTCAATTAGAACGTCGCTTTACTAAAGAGCAAATACTGGAAATGTATTTCAACAAAAACTTATACGGTGGAGATATTTATGGAGTAGCAAAAGCATCGGAGCGTTTCTTTGGTCTAAATGTGGATGAATTAAACCAATTAACACTTGAACAAGCTGCGCTTTTAGCAGGAATTCCACAAAGTCCGAATCGATACATGCCAACCGTTGAAGACAACTTAGAACGTGCAGAAGAACGAAGAAATATGGTTCTTAACTATATGAATAGACATCATTATATTTCCAAATCAGAAATGATAGAAGCACAAAGTACCCCTATTGAAGAGACGATAAACATACAGAAACCGAAAGCAAATAAATATGAGGCCTTTGTAAATACCGTGTTAAAGGAGGTACAAGACAAAACAAATGCGAATATTTTCGAAGATGGATTAGAAATTTATACAACCATCGATTCTGACATACAACAATTGACAGAAGATGTGCTGTCCACCAATGATTATGTCAGCTTCCCAGAAAATGAAAAGCTGCAAACAGCTGTTGTAATTACCGATACACAAACTGGAGAAATTAAAGCAATTGGTGGTGGGAGAAATTTTCAAACTAATTCTTATAATTATGCCATTATGATGAAACGTCAGCCAGGTTCGACAATTAAACCGATTCTTGACTATGGTCCTGCCATTGAAAAATTGAACTGGTCAACAGCCCATAAGATAAAAGATGAAAAATATCATTACAGTGATGGGACTCCGATTCGAAACGCAAATCGTACCTATGCAGGGAGTAAGACAATTAGAGACCACCTTGTTTGGTCACGCAATATTCCAGCATTAAAAACATTTCAAGAAGTTGGTGCAGAAGCTGCAACTGAATTTGCTAGAAGTCTAGGTTTCCCAATTTCAGATGAACAAAAAGGAAATGAAGCAAACTCCATTGGTGGGATTGATGCGGCTTCTCCACTTGTGATGGCCGGTGCATACTCTGCCTTTGGTAATGCTGGTTACTATATAGAACCCCATACTATAACAAAAATTGTCTATTCAAATGGGCGTGTTGAGAAATTAGCACCGACTGAGAAAAAAGTAATGGCAGATTATACAGCTTTCTTAGTGACCGATATGCTAAGGTCAGTCGTCCATTCAGGTACTGGGGCTAAGGCGAATATCGCTAATATAGACCTTGCTGGAAAAACCGGAACGACGAACTTTGATGAAAAAACCGTTACGAAATACAGCCTCCCAAATAATGCTGTAAGGGATGCATGGTTTGTGGGGTATACTCCACAATATACTGGAGCCGTATGGACTGGGTATGATAAAACGACTTCTTCGAGTGATTATTTAAATAGCACAACAGACGATCTTTCCCTACTCGTTTTCAAAGCCATTATGTCGAAGGCAGCAACAAGTCAAGAGCGATTTAAGCAGCCTGAAAGTGTTGGGAAATCGGGAATGGAGTATTACGTAAAGGGTGGAGAGAAACCACAACCGCCGAAACCAGTGACACCAACCGATTTTGGCGCCATTTATGAGGAAGAAGCAAATCAAATTGAATTAGCATGGAACCACTCTTCGATTAGCGGTTTTGAAACAAGCTTTGAAGTTACTTATACAGTAGATGGAAAAACAACAAACTTAACGTCTACAAAGGATAAAAAGGTCATTCTTCCGAATCCTCATAAAGGCGAAGAATATGTCTTTACGGTTGTGGCAAGTGTCGAAGGGGTAAAAAGTGATGTAGCTTCCACTGCCATCACAGTGGAGGAACAAGCCAAAGCACCAGACAGTCCAAGCAATCTCCAAGCAACCTATGATCAAGCATCAAATAGCATTTTGATTCATTGGAAACCTAGTAACGAAGGTGAAAATAACCAATACATTGTTTCCTTTACGGTTAATGGAATCCCTCAAACCTTAGCACCGACGTCAGAGCAACAAGCCACATTGAAGGGGCCACAGCCTGGACAAACGTATATTATCACAGTAACTGCCACAAATGAAGTAGGTTCTAGTGAAGCGGTGTCTACGTCTGTTACGGTTTATTCGACTCCTGACGGAAGTGGAGAAGATAATGGATTTGGTGATATTATCCTTCCTGATGCAAATACTGGCACAACTCCGTAAGTGAAAAAAGAAAATGGTCTCCAAATTCAAGGGATGATCATTTTCTTTTTATATCAAATCAACTAGAGAAAGATTTTTAAGTAGGTCAAAAGATACAAGGAACTTTTTTTCTGGATAGATAAAGCAGGAAAGAAAGGTACGATTGGCACTAGAGGAAGAGAATAATAATAAGTAATCTAAATATAATAGTGTGATAAAAGAGCGAACATTCTGCAATCTTATGATAGAGACTTCAGTTAAGTAGGAAAAACAGGTAGGATTACCTAACTGTTATTATATTGTAAAGAGATTGATTCAAATTAGAAATCCATGAAATAATCTAGTTTGCTACAATGAAGGATAGCCTACTAAGACATAATTAGAAAGATTTTTGCATAAAGATAGTATTTTAAAAAGAGGAAGACACTCTAAATGGATGGCAGGGGGAAGTTATGACATTAGAAAAAAAACTAATCGAAAAAACGTATTATGAAGGATACTTAAAAGATAGAGACGAATCACCAATTGAAGTCTTAGGACAATTATATATTGCTGAACAAAGAAAAAATGTTCCTGATTTAACTTCTATCCGCTTTGCGCAAGGGGAATTATATTTTCAATACCATGATTATGAAGCGGCTATTTTTAAATGGGAGAATATTAGTAATGAATTAGAACCATGGGCGCAAAAGAACCTTGCAGATGCCTATTTGGAATTAGAGGAATATTCAACTGCAGAAAGCTTTTATAAATCAATTGTTACCGATTCTGATCTTTTAAAGACAGAAATTTCGATGCAGCTATTTTCTTTATATTTTCAAAAAGAAAATCATGAAATGGCGTTAGAGATTATCAATAATCTTGTCGCAACTAATCCTGATTATGCCAATATAACAACTGTTGCTAAATCGTATTATGAAGAACAGCAAAATTGGGAAAAAGCAATCCAGCTAGCTGTTAATGAAGGGAAAAGAACAGATGCATTAAAATGGTATGAAGCGCTGATTCATTATAGCAACCTTGGTGTAATCAATCAGTTTGAGCCATCTTATTTTATGGAAAACTTGAAAAGTCTTCAAGAATTAGATACTGCTACTTTTGAGAGATTGGCGATATCATTATGGAAAAACTATGAAGATAGCGCACATTATTTAACATGGGTAACTGTGTTTAATACAGTCTATGAGCCAGCACCAAGTGAAGCTGAAGAGGGACTGACGCTTATATTAGAAAAAGCATATGCTCATTTAATTAGTGGTAGCTATCCTATTAAAGAAGTACAAGAAATCGTTCCAGCACTTTTATCCAATTATTTCTTATCTTCTGCTGGTAGACATGTTGTAGTTGCAGCATCTGCTGTTTTAGCTTGGAATGAAATGTTTAAACATTCTATTGAATATTCCGTTGTATCAAAAGCTGAAATGGTCATTAATGAAGCACCGGAAGCGAATGTTTCGTTCCAACAATTTATGAATTTATTTGAATCTATTATAGATTGGGCAGATAAACATGATATTCCACTAGATAAGAAATTTACCCAAAAAGTGCAGGATTACCTTCCATCTGATCATTATCAATTATTGATGGTAGGATCACATGGAAGTGGTGTGAATGCTTATATTAATGAGCTTGTAGGGGAAACTGTTCTGGCGGAAGAAGCAAGCGCGATTCTAACAGTAAAAGATAATGATTATCTTGAGATTAAGGAAGTAACGAACGCTGGATTACGTCCAATTGATACACTAACCAATTTTTATAAAGAGCTTTTGATGCAACAATCAGATTCTGTGAATCCGAGAGTGTTTCAGTTAGATACACCTTCTCACTTTTTAAATCAAAATAGATGGACTGTTACTACTGCTCCTTTTGTTGAAAAAGAATCTTATGCAGATTATGCCATGCTGGCAGACAGTCTCTTATTTGTTATAAATGAACACTCTGTTTTTTCTTATAATGAATATGAGCGATTAAAGCAATGGAAGGAAAAGTCATCGTTCTTAACTGTTCAATTCTTAATTTATATGGATGATGCGGAAAATGAGAAAGTGGCAACAAAACGATTGCAAAAGGCAACAGCTGCTATTCAGCATTATTTCCCAGATAGCAAAATATTTATCTATTCTAAGCAAGAGGATAGAAAAATGCAATTAGATGAGGTCAGTCTCTACTATCAACAGCATTTTGAAGGAAGAAACATGAAGGAAGAACGTCTACAAAGCTGCATTTCCATCATTCAAGATTTAATTACAAATCTATTAGATAAGCGACTAGATATGGAAAATAGTTTAAAGGGATCACTAGAATTGTATGAGGAAATGGTAAGTAAGCTTACTGGTGCAAAAAATCAGCTTATGGATATGGAAACGTCAAAAATTGAATCAATTACAAAACAATTTGAAGAAATCAAAACAGAAACGCAAGAAGCAATGAAGAAAGATATTCCAGCTATTTTAAAAGGCTGTAAGGATTTTGTAAAAGAAGATAGTGATTTTACTAAGATGCATGTTGCTCTTAATGAAGAGATGAATAAACGTATAAATCACTATATAAACGAAACGTTATCACCGCGCGTTCATCGAAGTATAGAGGAATGGATTCACTCTTCCCATAAACAATTAGAGCAAGGGCAGCAATTTCTTCAAGAGCTTTGTGAAGGATTTAATGGCATATATAAAGAGCATCCTTTGGAACTTATCTGTGACTTTACAATCATTGAAGATTGGAGAAGGGATGCACGCCGCTTATCAAGTGGGCTACGAATCGATCCATTAAATATTTTCAATCGCTTTAATGCGTCTCAAGTATTTTTAAAGAGTGCAGGGAAGCTACTCGGAGCTATTCAACAAAATAAAAAAATGCTCCAATCAAAATATCAAAAGTATATCGAAACGGAAGACTTTTCTGAAGTGGTTTCATCTGTTTCAGCAGCTGTTTTACAGCATTTTGATTTCTATGAAAAAGGATTGGAAAATGATATCAAGATGTTCTTTATCAGTCCAAAGGTAACATTAGAGCAGGTTGCTGAAGAAAAATCAAAAGACATAGTGGAATACAAAGATTTACTAGAACGTTTAAAGAATAATCCGGAAATGTTCCATGATCCATTGAAATTATTCGAATTACGTTTGCTGCAGTACGATTGGCTTGCTAATACAACTAAGCCTGCAACGACATGGATATAAGTGATTGAAAAAAGGGAGAAGATTAATCGAAATAGTGATTATTCTTCTCCCTTTATTTCTAGCAAATATTATAATTTAAATGAGCTTTTCAAGGAAACAATGCGGTTAAATACAGGCTTTTCAGATGTTGTATATTTAGGGTCCACATTAAAATAGCCATGACGGAAGAATTGAAATTTATCTTGTGGTTTAACATCCTTCATATTTGGCTCAATAAAGCCTTGAATCACTTCTAGAGAATTAGGATTTACATAGTCTAAGAACGTTTTTCCTTCTTCTATTTCCTCCTCTTCATCACTAATAAGTGGTTCGAATAAGCGGAATTCAGCAGGGATAGCTTGCGTTGCTTCCACCCAATGCAATGTTCCTTTTACTTTTCTGCCAGTAAAACCAGTCCCACTTTTTGTTTCTTTATCATACGTACAGTGAAGCTCCATTACATTTCCCTCTTCATCTTTTATTACTTCTTCACATTTGATGAAGTAAGCATGCTTTAATCGCACTTCATTTCCTGGGAATAAGCGGAAGTACTTCTTCGGAGGATTCTCCATAAAGTCTTCTTGTTCAATATAAATTTCACGAGAGAATGGAATTTGTCTCACTCCCATCTCTGGATTTTCTGGATTGTTTTCCGCATCTAACATTTCTATTTGTCCTTCTGGGTAGTTCGTGATGACGACTTTTAAAGGATTTAGGACACCCATTGTACGAGGAGCTTTTAATTTTAAATCTTCACGAACAAAATGATCAAGCATTGCAGAATCAACTGCTCCAGATCCTTTTGAGATACCTAATTCCATACAGAAATTACGGATTGCTTCTGGCGTTACACCTTTTCTTCTTAAACCAGAGATAGTAGGCATACGAGGATCGTCCCAACCATCCACATATTTTTCGTCTACTAGGAGTTTTAATTTCCGTTTACTCATTACCGTGTTTGTAATATTTAAACGACCAAATTCAATTTGTTGAGGCGTGCTTTCCATTTCACATTCACGAACAACCCAATCATAAAGAGGGCGTTGGTCTTCAAACTCTGTTGTACAAAGAGAGTGTGTGACACCTTCAATCGCGTCCTCTAACGGATGAGCAAATGCATACATTGGATAAATACACCATTTATCTCCAGTATTATGATGTGTTGCATGGGCGATACGATAAATAACAGGATCTCTTAAGTTAATATTAGGAGAAGCCATATCAATTTTTGCGCGAAGAACCTTTTCACCATTTCCAAACTCTCCGTTACGCATTGCTTCAAATAATTGAAGATTTTCTTCCATAGAACGGGTGCGATAAGGACTTTCTTTCCCTGGTTCTGTTAACGTACCACGGTATTCACGAATCTCATCAGCAGATAAATCATCTACATAAGCTAGCCCTTTTTTGATTAATAGAACAGCACGCTCGTACATTTCTTCAAAATAGTCAGAAGCAAAGAGCAGATTTTCCCATTCATATCCAAGCCATTCTACATCTTCTTTAATAGAGTTAACATATTCAATGTCCTCTTTTAATGGGTTTGTATCGTCAAAGCGCAAGTTTGTTTTGCCGCCAAATTCATCTGCCAACCCAAAATTAATAAAAATGGACTTAGCATGTCCAATATGTAAATAGCCATTTGGTTCTGGCGGAAAGCGAGTGATAACTGTATCATGCTTACCTGTTTCTAAATCTTCTTTCATGATGTTTTTTATAAAATTAGAGCCAATCTCCAAGATTATAGCCACCTTTCTTTTATGTATGAATACTTTTAGTTTTGAATGTTGAGCCTAGTAACTCGTTTATATCGAAAATATCCAAACGATCTTAGTATGATTATATCAATAATATAACCAATATTTTATTATAAACTTCATAGAAAGGAAACGAAAGTACAATAAATTTGTAAATTTTTATGGTTTTGGAAAATGATTTGTATAGTTTTGGATTAATTTTGAAGAAATAGCCATTTTAGTTAGTGAGAGGCTTTTATGAGAAGGATGAACGCCAAAAAAGCAGGAGGAAGAGGGGAAGTTGGTTTTCATTAAAATAAAATGCCCCCATTAAGCAAAAGAGGCATTTAACAAAAATAATTACATAATCAATCGCACAATAGCCATACACACCACTCCGAATAATACGGTAGTTAATAAGCTTTTGCTAAGAAAAGCAACAATGATAGTCGGGATAGTCGCAAGGAGGGCTTCCCAATTAATACGGATACCAGTACTTCCGCTAGTTTCTAAAAGACTTTCTACAATTAATCCAGTAAAAATACATACCGGGAGATAGGAAAGCCATTTTTCAACTGGTTCAGAAATGGTGAAATTGCGTGCTACTAAAAATGGAATAACTCTCGGAATAAACGTAACAAGTGTACAACCAATTAATAAAAGAATAAAGCTAGTGTTACTCATCATTTATCTGTCACCACCCCAATTGTAGCAACAATGATTGTTGATATAATGACACTTAAGCTGCTTGATAAAAAAGTAGAGAAAACAAGCATGCATATGATCATCAATGTGATTAATAATAAATAGTGTTTCAGCTTAGTAGGTTTGATTGTTTGCAATTGCAGGATTAATAACGCAATAAACATGGCGGGCAAAGCATAATCTAATCCAAATTGTTCAGGATCTGGGAACCAGCCACCGATATATCCCCCGATTGTACATGCTCCAATCCAAACAAGGTAGGCAGTAAGATTTAGTCCATTCATCCAGCGATCATTAATAGGCTCTTTTCTAGCAATTTTCGTAATAGCTACTCCAAATGACTCGTCTGTAACAAGGCTTCCAATACCGATATTTTTCAGTACGGAATATTGTGTGAATTTAGGTGCTAATGCTGAGCTTAATAACAAGTGGCGCAAATTCACAATGAATGTAGTAAGGATAATGGCACTAATGGGACTTGCAGCTGCAATCATTGCACAGATAATAAATTGAGAGGCACCTGCATAAACAAATGTGGCAAGAAAGAAAACATGGAATACAGATAATCCAGACGATACACCTACCACGCCCATTGCTAGGCCAATGCTGATATAGCCTAGTAATGTTGGAATACAGTCCTTCACCCCATCCAAATAGGAGAGTGTTTGTTGTTCTTCTTGTTTTTCTAATTTTAAACTTTGCACGGTCAATCCCCTTTATTGCGAATTAGTAATTACATTTATTATATAAGGGAGAAAAATTTTAGGCAATGCCTTAATAGATGAAGTAGTAGGGGTGAAAATTTGTGGTTATTTTACGCAAAGTTAGAATGAAAGCCATCACTGCCATTTATTACAGTAGTTTGGAATTCTGAAAAGAAGCGTATTAAATAATAACACAAAAATAAAAACCATTCTCATCATATCTAGAAGAATGGTTTTGTTTATATTTCTTTTCTTTTCGTGTTAATTTTTCCTGTTTTGTCTTTGTTGTTTTCGTGATTGGTACGATGGATCCCCAGGAGCCTCTTCGCATCGTTGTATCAAATCCACTTTCTCTTAACGCTTTTTCCCGTTTCTTTCTTGCCGCTGATTTAGCCATTGCGTTTCCTCCTTTTGATGTGAATCATTTCCTTAATTATACATCATAAAGGAGAACAATGTTACTAGTTATACATTGGGATGTTAAGAAATCGACTGTTTCGATAACTTAGGATGTCGATGCATCATTGCAAAAAGAAAAATACCGCTTGCTAATAAGAGAAAGCTGGTTGAAAAGAATACCATGGAGAAACCAAAATTACCAGCGATTATTCCACCAAGAGCAGGGCCGATAATATTTCCGAGAAAACGGAGACTTGTTTCATACCCCATTACTTCTCCTTGCATGGCAATTGGTACTTCTTGACGAATATAAGCTATACGTACTGGAACCATTCCACCAATCGCTACACCAAGAATAAAGCGGATAATAAGTAATTGCCAGTATTGATTAACAAATCCCCCTGGAAAATAAATGATCCCAGCAATAAATAAGAGAATAACAAGTACTTTCAGATGACCTGAGCGATCTCCCATTTCTCCCCATTTCCTTGCCATTAGCAAGTTACCTAATCCTGCTGCTGAGAAAGCTAATCCAGCGAAAAAGGCAATGTTCTCAGGTCCGTGCAAGTCACTGACATATAGAGAAAGAATTGGTTGGATACTAAAATGGGCAATTTGAATAAAAGCCGAGATAAGTAGTACGGTGATGAAAACAGGATTCTTAAGAATATGGGCTAATACCTCTTTGCTTGTATAACTGCTTTTCGTACCCTTTTGAACAGGGAGAACAAATTCTTTCGTCGTAAATACTAGAATGGCAGAAATAAAGATTGCAAGTGAGGTAAATCGGAAAGTCGCTCCATAGCCGAAGCTATCTGCTAAGACGCCTCCAAGCAATGGACCAATCAATGCCCCTGTAATACTTCCTGTTTGTAATGTTCCTAACACTTTTCCCGCAACTTTTTTTGGTGTTTGAGTGGAGATAAATGCTTGAGACATTGGGATAAAGCCAGTAAAAAATCCTGTGAAGAACCGAAGAATAAAAACTTCCCATACAGAATTAGCGAAACTCATAAGAAATATCGATATACCAAGCCCGATTGCCAAGATGATAAGAATTGTTTTTCTGCCAAACTTATCGCCAATTTTTCCCCAGATTGGCGAAAATAAAAACGCTGCTACAAAGGTGACAGAGAAACAAAGTCCTGACCAATGTTGAACAAATTCTGGCGAATATTGACCAAAGGATTCAATATAAAGCGATAAAAATGGGAGAACCATGGTCATACAGGCACTTATAAAAAAGTTGGCAAACCACATGATTCCTAAATTGCGTTTTGAATATTGTTGGTTTTCCATTTTGTAAAAACACTTCTTTCTAATATAGTAGAAAATTTTTCATTAAAGGCCTCCTCCATCTAGGATGGAAAGAGAATTCGAAAGGAAGGACGAGGAGATTGTAAAAAACAGCACAAACAATTTCGCTTAACTAAATATTAGTTTAACGTAAAATTTACATAAAAGAAAGTATTTTGGATGTTTTTTTCCAACAGATGTTCGATGTTTAATAAAAGAAGAAGAGGTATCTATCAAGAAAAGACTGTAATGTAGTGGTTGTAGAGTTGCAAAGGAGTGAATAATTAACTGAAATTACCAATGGAGGATTTTCGTACTTTTTTATTGGAATTCTTGTGAAAAATAATTAAAATGCATTTGTTTTTCTAGAGTATACAAATGTATTTTTAGAAAGGATAGCACTTGATTATTTAGTGTGAAATAGTGATAATAGCGATAGTGAATAATTTTGAAAATTATTACTATTTAACAATTAGTGGGAGTTGTCGAAATGAAGGTTGTCAAATTTGGGGGTAGTTCATTAGCTACGGGGAATCAATTGGAAAAAGTATTGCAAATAGTTAAAGCAGATAAGGAGAGAAGGATTGTTGTTGTATCTGCACCTGGAAAAAGATATGAAGAAGATACGAAGGTTACAGATTTATTAATCCAATGCGCAACAGCTGTCATAAATGGGGATAGCCCTTCCCCTTATTTAGAGGAAGTGTTAGCCAGGTATGCAAATATTGCCAAAGAATTGGATCTTTCCAGTGATATCATAGCAAATATAAAACGAGATTTATTAGAACTAATAAATAATTCCGCTGATAAAGATGCTTTTATGGAAGCGATGAAAGCTAGTGGCGAGGATAATAATGCAAAATTAGTTGCACACTTTTTTAAAGATAGAGGATTAGATGCAATCTATGTTAGTCCGAAAGAAGCGGGCTTAATTGTAAGTGATCATCCTGGAAACGCTCAGGTGCTTGCTGAATCATATGATCGACTATTCACTTTAAGGGAACAAAAGAACATTATTGTTTTCCCAGGCTTTTTTGGATACAACGAATCAGGAAAAGTTGTTACTTTTTCAAGGAGCGGCTCCGATATAACTGGTGCGATTCTTGCAAATGGAGTGAAGGCGGATTTATATGAAAACTTCACAGATGTTGATGCAGTATACTCCGTCAATCCTTCCATTGTTAAACAGCCAAAAGAAATAAAGGAGTTAACCTATCGGGAAATGCGTGAATTGTCTTATGCTGGATTTTCTGTATTCCATGCGGAAGCACTTATACCGGCTTACCGTGCAGGAATTCCTGTACAAGTAAGAAACACGAATAATCCTTCAGCACCAGGAACAAGAATTGTTGCATCAAGAAGCAATACAAATGGACCGGTAGTTGGAATTGCTAATGATAAGGGATTTTGTTCTATTTATATTAGTAAATACTTAATGAATCGTGAAGTTGGCTTTGCAAGAAAAGTCCTATCCATATTAGAGGAGTATCATATTTCTTATGAACACATGCCGTCTGGGATTGATGATTTAACAATTGTTTTGCGTCAGGATCAATTAACTGGAAAAAGCGAACAAGAAATATTAGCAAAAATCTCCGATGAATTACATGTAGATGAGATAAAGGTAGAGCATGATTTAGCACTTATCATGCTTGTAGGAGAAGGCATGCGTCATAATGTTGGTACAAATGCCCGTGCATCTAAAGCACTTGCAGAAGCAGGAGTAAATATTGAAATGATAAACCAAGGATCATCAGAAGTAAGTATGATGTTCGGCGTGAAAGAAACAGTCGTAAAAAAAGCGGTAAAGGCAATTTACGAAGAATTTTTTCAATAATTTAACGCGGAAATGATAATGCTATAGCAAAGAAATATTAGAGGATGCAGGGAAAAGAATAGGAAAATTTTTTGAAAAAGAAGAAGTTCAACTTTCAAATCTTTATTTGAAAAGGGGCTTCTTCTTTTAATTTATGTCTATTATTCAAATCTTGAGAAATTTTAAAAAGTTTTCTTGTATATAAATTAACAAAAAGTTATAATAAATGCATTACAAAAGATAGATATATTAAGATAAGATTGGTTATGGAAGAGTTTTTTTATCTGTTATTATCGGAAAATTCTATATTATATAAATATAAAATTTTACATCAAAAGAGGGGGAATTACATTGAAGAAAAAAGGGTATTTATTTGCTTTATTTATGTCGATAGTACTAGTTCTAGCTGCATGTGGTACAAGCTCAGAAAAATCAAATAGTGATGAAGAAGGCAAAAAGAAATTGAGAGTAGTAACCGACGCGGCCTATGCACCATTTGAATACATGGATAAAGACAAGATTATAGGTTTTGATGTGGATATTTTCACTGCTGCTGCAAAAGAAGCAGGATATGATTTTGAAATTGTTAATGTTGGATGGGATCCTGTTTTTGCGGAATTAGAAAATGGAACAGCAGATGTAGGTTTATCTGCCATTACGATTAACGATGACCGATTAAAATCTTATGATTTCTCTATTCCTTATTTTGAAAGTACTAATAAAATTTTAGCTCCAGAAGGAACGGATATTGAAAAAGCTGCTGATTTGGTAGATAAGACAGTAGCAGTTCAAGCAGGAACAACAGGTGCAGATGCAGTGGATGCACTATTAGGAAATGGCAATGAGAAAGTGAAAAAATTTGAGAATAATAATTTAGCTATTCTTGAAATGAAAAATAATGGTGCAGATGCAGTTGTTGCAGATAATGCAGTACTAGAAACCTATGCTAAAAATAATCCACAGGATAACTTTACGGTTATTGAAGATAAGGAAGGATTCGAATCTGAATATTATGGTTTCATGTTCCCTAAAGGAAGCGAAATTGTGGAGGATTTAAGCGAAGGGCTTAATGCGATTTTAGATAATGGAAAATATGCAGAAATATATAAAGAATGGTTTGGTCAGGAACCAGATATTGAAAATTTAAAAGCACAACAATAGAAATATTACAGATGAGGAAGGGTACTCAAAAATAGGCATTTCCCCGCTTGAACAATTAGGGAGCACAAATTTCTTCCATATTGTAGCTAAGTGAGGGAAGGTCCTTCTGAGTACCTTTTTTTAAAGAAATTTGAGGTTTTCTATTACTTAAAAAGTAAATGGATAGCAGTAATACTGTTTTTTGGAGGAGAAGTAATGGATTTTAATTTCACGATAATTTGGGAATATGCTGATTTATTTAAAAAAGGTATATTAGTAACCATTCAATTATCCTTATATGCAATTGTGTTTGGGACCATTTTAGGATTATTAATTGGTCTTGGTAAAATAGCAAAAAATCAGTGGATTTCCCTTCCGTTTCGCTGCTATATTGCGGTTTTCCGTGGAACGCCCCTTTTTGTACAAATCTTAATTATTCATTTTGGGTTCATCCCGTTATTCTTGAACACTACAAATGCTATGGTAGCAGCAATAGTCGCATTATCGCTAAACGCGGCTGCTTATATTGCAGAGATTTTTCGAGCCGGAATTGAATCTATTGACCGCGGACAGATGGAAGCTGCAAGGTCTTTAGGAATGACCCATGTACAGGCAATGCGCTACATAATCCTGCCACAGTCAGTAAAACGAATGATCCCACCACTTGGCAATGAATTTATCGTTTTGATTAAAGATTCCTCTTTAGCAGCGGTTATAGCTGCACCGGAGTTAATGTATTATGCAAGGCTCATGATGGGGCAATATAATCGAGTTTGGGAGCCATATTTAACAGTAGCTGTTATATACCTAGTTCTAACTTTAACATTAAGCTTCTTCTTAACTCGTTTGGAAAGAAGGTTGAAAACAGAATGATTGTTGTAGATAAATTGAAAAAGTCTTTTGGAAATAATGAAGTATTGAAGGATATTAGTATAACGATTAACCCTCAAGAGGTAGTTGTTATTATTGGCCCTTCTGGATCTGGAAAGTCTACTTTTCTACGTTGTATCAATTTATTAGAGAGTATAACAGATGGGACCATTCACATTAAAGGGAAGAATATTACCGATAAGACAACTAATATTAATGAAGTTCGTAAGGATGTAGGCATGGTATTTCAACAGTTTAATTTATTTCCCCATAAAACGGTTCTGCAAAATATCATGATTTCTCCAATGAAGGTAAAGAAAGTATCGAAGGAAGAGGCCGAGGAAAAGGCACTGGCGTTATTAAAGAAAGTGGGCTTAGAGGATAAAGCAAAAGTATATCCTGATTCCCTTTCAGGTGGACAAAAACAGCGTGTAGCAATTGCAAGAGCTTTAGCGATGGAACCAAGTATTATGTTATTTGATGAGCCTACATCTGCCCTAGATCCAGAAATGGTAGGAGAGGTATTGGAAGTAATGAAGGATCTTGCAAAGGAAGGAATGACAATGATTGTCGTAACACATGAAATGGGATTTGCTAGAGAGGTTGGCGACCGAGTTATTTTTATGGATGGAGGATATATTGTAGAAGAAGATACTCCAGTACAGCTATTTAGTAATCCTAAGGAAGAGCGAACAATATCCTTCTTAAGTAAAGTCTTATAGGAATTTACGAAAACAACCTTGCAACTCCATTTTCAAAAGGAGTTGCAAGGTTGTTTTTTATAGAATTTAGGAATGTCATTTCGTCTATAAGAAAAGAAAATTGTAAACGATAACAACCTTTATATAGAAAGATTTGATAAAAATGTAGCAGTTATAAATTTAATTCTGAATATTTTGATGATTAAAAATTCTTATTATACTTTATTGGAAATTACCGTTAATATAAAAGAAATCGAAATGAAGTAATTTGGTTTAAGCTCCATTTTTTCTTCTCAGGAGGTATGCCTTATTAAGAGCAAAATTATTAGGAGGGGTAGTATGTTAAAAAAATGGCATAGTGAATTAGCGCAGATGTTTGATCAAATGGTTGAATGGAGAAGACATTTTCACCAGTATCCGGAACTATCTTTCCAAGAGGTGGAAACACCAAGAATGATTGCTGAAATTTTAGAAGGATTCGGTATTGAGGTAAGGAGAAATGTAGGCGGTAGAGGAGTTGTTGGAAAAATCTATGGTGCGAAACCTGGAAAAACAATTGCATTGCGTGCTGATTTTGACGCTCTACCAATTCAAGATGAAAAGGATGTACCATATAAATCAAAAGTCCCTGGTGTCATGCATGCATGTGGGCATGATGGACATACTGCTACCTTATTAGCAGTGG
The DNA here is from genome assembly GCF_052064465.1 of Niallia sp. HCP3S3_B10. Classification (NCBI taxonomy): domain Bacteria; kingdom Bacillati; phylum Bacillota; class Bacilli; order Caryophanales; family Bacillaceae; genus Niallia; species Niallia sp. HCP3S3_B10. The sequence continues at coordinate 16,374 of NZ_JBQHVO010000083.1, forward strand.
CAAAGGTTCTTCAAGATAATAGAGACAGTATTACAGGAAATATTGTATTGCTTCATCAGCATGCAGAAGAGATGTCGCCAGGTGGAGCAAAGGCGATGATTGAAGATGATTGTTTAAAAGATGTAGATGTTGTTTATGGCTCCCATCTATCTTCTCTAAATGAATTAGGAAAGTACTATTATAAACCAGGCTATTCCCAGGCGGCAGCCGACGCTTTTGAAATTACGATTAAAGGAAAGGGCGGACATGGTTCTGCTCCCCATGAAACGGTGGATGCTATTGCTATCGGTACTGCATTAGTAAGCCAGTTACAATATATTGCTAGTAGACGGGTTGATCCATTAAATCCTGTTGTATTGTCTATAGGTTCCTTCCATGGAGGAAATGCTAAAAATGTAATTGCCGATACTGCGGTGATGACAGGAACTGTAAGAACGCTAGATAAAGATTTGCGTTTATTTATGGAAGAAGAAATTAAATTAATGGCAAATGAAATTTGCGAAAGTATGCAGGCTACTTGTGAAATTAATTATATTAAGGGTTACCCTGCAGTTTATAATCATGAGGAAGAAGTAGAGGTTTTTGAAAAGGTCATTGAAGATTCACTTGATAAGAATATGTTAGTTCGTTCTGTACCAATTATGGGGGCAGAGGATTTCTCCTATTATTTGCTTGAAAAGCCGGGTATGTTTTTTCATACAGGGGCACAGGTAGCAGATGGAAAAGCTTATCCTCACCATCATCCAATGTTCGATTTTGATGAAAGGGCAATGATTAATACTGGAAAAGCGTTCCTAAGTATTGTCGATAATTATGTATCGTCACAGGTGAAAGAAAATCTTGCTGAACCAGTTCGATAAAAAGGCATTTTCGAAAAATAAATGGGATGGGAGCGATTAATAGATGTTAGATAAATGGTACAAAGAAATCGAAGCAATGTATGACCAAATGGTAGAGTGGAGACGATATTTACACGAAAATCCAGAGCTGTCTTTTCAAGAAGTAAATACAAGTAAAATGATTGGTGACTTATTAGAAAGCTTCGGTATTGAGGTCAGACGGAATGTCGGTGGAAACGGAGTTGTCGGCAAAATTTATGGGGCAAAGCCAGGAAAAACGATTGCTTTACGAGCAGACTTTGACGCATTGCCTATTCAGGATGAGAAAGACGTTGATTTTAAATCGAAGGTACCGGGTGTGATGCATGCATGTGGACATGATGGGCATACCGCTACCTTATTAGCTGTAGCGAAGGTTCTACAAGAGAATGCGGATGACTTAGCTGGAAATGTGGTGCTGCTACATCAGCATGCTGAAGAATTGCCGCCAGGGGGAGCCATTGCGATGATTGAAGATGGGTGTTTAGATGGGGTTGATGTTGTTTATGGTGCTCATTTAGCTTCTGGTGCTGAACTAGGAAGTGTTCTTTATGGAATAGGACCTGTTTCAGCTGCAAGTGACGCCTTTGAATTAAAAATCCAAGGAAAAGGGGGACATGGTGCTTCTCCACATCAAACGATTGATTCTGTTGCAGTTGGTGCCCAAATTGCTAATCAGTTAAAACATATTGTGAGTAGAAGGGTTAACCCGCAAAAGCCTGCAGTAATTTCGATCGGTTCATTCCATGCAGGAAATGCAGGGAACGTCATAGCAGATACGGCTGAACTAACTGGAACAGTCCGCACATTCGATGAGGATGTTCGGTCCCTGATTGAGGAAGAGATGGAGCAGTTGATTAGTGGTGTATGTAAAGCATTTCATGCAGAATATGCATTTAATTATGCAAAAGGCTATCCATCTACTGTTAATACAGCAGATGAAACGAATATTTTAGAAAAGTGTTTGATCGACGTCTTACCAGAAAGCAAGCTTGTAAAAATAGAAAAACCAGGCATGGGTGGAGAAGATTTTTCTTACTATCTGCAAAATCGTCCTGGATGTTTCTTTTCGGTTGGAGCTCGAAATGAAGAAATTGATGCTGTGTATCCTCATCATCATCCAAAATTCACTTTTGATGAAAGGGCATTGCTTCATACAGCTAAAATATTTTTAAGCTTGGTAGATTATTATACGAATGCAGAAAAGACGGAGGCCTTAGTAAATAGTTCTACTATATAAAACTAGAATTAGATTCTAGCATTCTCTAAGTAGTATGCGCCTATCAGCTAGCAAACTTCTGATCACCTCTTTTGCGTAGTCAACATCAGTTCACTAACGTTCACTGTGTTTCCTTTATCGAAAGAAC
>NZ_JBQHVO010000084.1:0-18149 GCF_052064465.1 Niallia sp. HCP3S3_B10
AATTACTTAAAAATCAACTATCACAATGGATTGCAGGTCTGCCTAGTTATATCAGAGCTTACCTGCCTAATTTGGTATGCGAAAGTTGAGTGATAACATGATATTTTTGCTAGCTATAATGTGAACATTATGTTAAGAAAGATGAGTGTTTCTTGATCGTATTGTATTCATCTTATTTCAATAGATGGTTGGAATTACTATCTATAAAAAATAATACCCTTTTTATCGATAAAAAACTCCAGTTTTATAGATAGTATTTGCTATGATAATAATATATATCATAAAATCAGGTTAAAAGGCATGTATTTGCTTTAGTATGCAAGCTACTTATATTAATAATACATAATAATGGAGAAGGTATGGAGATATTTTATGATCAAAATAAAAATTTAGTGAAACTTTCTTTTAAAAAAAATGAATGGATGCAAGAAGCAATGCATGTATTAGTCATTTGTCAGTATAAAAATCAATGGTTGTTAACGGCCCATAAAAAGAGGGGATTAGAATTTCCAGGCGGCAAAAGAGAAAAAAATGAAACAATTATTCAAACAGCTCATAGAGAGGTTATGGAAGAAACAGGTGGGATTATTGATAGGCTTCAATGGATCGCATCCTATCAGGTATTCGGAGAAGAACCATTTGTGAAGGATGTATTTTTTGCAAGAATTAGTCAATTAGTTCCAAAAGATGATTATCAGGAGACAGCTGGTCCAGTTTTAATTAAAGGCGATTTAATGGAAATACGTTGGAATGATTCATTTAGCTTTATTATGAAGGATGATGTCATCAAATATTGTATTTCTTCCATTCAGAACGAATTATTAAGCGAAAGGAAAGGGTAATATAGGAGAAAAAAGTAAAGGAGCAATTGACATGAACAATGGTGATATAATAGAAAAAATTCGATTTCCATCTCCTAATCCTTCTATTGATCTTTTTTTAGTTACTTATTATGTTGATGGCTTAAAAGTAAAGGGAATGCTTGCTTCTCCAAATGACGGGGAAATTTATGATGGTTTTCTTTATTTGAGAGGAGGCATCAAAAATGTAGGGAAGGTCCGTCCCGGGAGAGTTATCCAATTTGCATCTGAGGGTTTTGTTGTGTTCGCACCTTTTTATCGTGGTAATCAAGGTGGGGATGGAAATGAAGACTTTGCGGGCGAAGACAAAAATGATGCCATCGCTGCATTTGCACTATTAAAGAATTTATCGAATGTAAATAATGTACATGTATTTGGTTTTTCAAGAGGCGGAGTGATGGCTTTATTTGTGGGCATAAATTGTCCTGTTCAATCAATTGTTACATGGGGTGGTGTCAGCGATATGTTCCTCACCTATGAAGAACGAAAGGATTTACGTAGGATGATGAAAAGAGTAATTGGAGGAACGCCTTCAAAATATCCAGACAGATATGATGCAAGAACTCCACTTTATCAATTAGAAAAAATAAATGCACCTACGCTAATCATTCATGGGAAATTGGATACTAATGTATCGGTTGAACATAGCCTAAGGTTGGAAGCAAAATTAAAACAGTTAGGTAAGGAAGTGGGCACATGGTATTTTCCTGAATTTACGCATTACTTTCCTCCTGCTACGAATCGTAAAGTTGTCACATCTCTATCTAGCTGGATGAAAAAACAAGTGGGGAAAATGGTAAAATAAAAGAAATACTCTATTAATAATGGATAAAAATAGAAAAAGAGAAGGGGAATGGAAAATGGGTATGCCCTTAGAATTAAATACAATGATTGTAACAAAAGGGAAAGAAATAAGACTAGAAGAAAATCTTTTTCTATTAGAAAAAGAAGATTACCGTTTATATCCAATGAATATTCCGCTAGAGGTTAGAAAAACAAAAATAGCTGAGATATCTGGAATGGCGACAATTGAAAAATTAGCATGGGAAAATGGAAAGACGTCCATTACTTATAAGCTTATTGCATTGAATTCAACAAATTAATTCAATCTAGTGAAAAATGATTGACATGCGTTGTTAGATTGAGCTATCATTTTACTTTGAACGGATACTCTCTTATCCTGAGCTGGTGGAGGGACTGGCCCGATGAAACCCAGCAACCTACTATGTGAAGAAAATTACTGAATTATTTCATTTTTATGAAATGAATCAGACATTCTCTTAGGAAAGGTGCTAACCTGAAGCAAGGAATATTCCTTGAACGATAAGAGTGAAAGGTGCGAATTGATTTTACTAGGAGCCTTTTCACTATTGAAAAGGTTTTTTGTGTAAAATGAATTAATTATCTTTTATAAAAATGTATATTTTTAGGTGTGTGTTTTTATTAGAAACAAAATACTTCGTTATATATATTATGTTTACAGACATTTTACTAGTGTTACATATAATAGAGCACGGAATTGACTTCGGATAAAAACGCCATTTTTACTTCATACTATCTAGGGAATGAGTACCGTATCAAGATAAGGTTAAGGAGTGCAGGAATTAGGCCTCGCTCTACTTTTTTCTAAAATAAGGAGGAAATCAGATGTCAACAAAACGTCGCTTGTTTACTTCTGAATCGGTAACTGAAGGTCACCCAGATAAAATTTGTGATCAAATTTCAGATGCTATTTTGGACGCTATATTAGCTAAAGATGCTAATGCAAGAGTTGCTGCTGAAACATCTGTAACAACAGGGTTAGTTCTTGTTGCAGGTGAAATAACGACTTCTACATATGTGGATATCCCGAAAATTGTCCGTGAAACAATCAAAGAAATAGGCTATACACGCGCGAAATATGGATTTGATGCAGAAACAAGTGCAGTCTTAACTTCTATTGACGAGCAATCCGCTGATATTGCATTAGGAGTAGACCAAGCTCTAGAAGCTCGTGAAGGTATGATGACGGATGAGGAAATAGAAGCAATTGGTGCTGGAGACCAAGGATTAATGTTCGGATTTGCATGTAATGAAACAAAGGAATTAATGCCATTACCGATTTCATTGGCACATAAACTATCAAGAAGACTAGCAGAGGTAAGAAAAGAAGAAATCTTACCATACTTACGTCCGGATGGTAAAACACAAGTAACAGTCGAATACGATGAAAATAATCAGCCTGTTCGTATTGATACAATCGTAATAAGCACACAGCATCACCCAGAGATAACATTAGAACAAATTCAACGTAATATTAAAGAATATGTAATCAAGCCTGTTGTACCAGCTGAATTAATAGATGAAAATACAAAGTATTTCATCAATCCAACAGGACGCTTTGTTATTGGCGGACCACAAGGAGATGCTGGATTAACTGGTCGTAAAATCATTGTTGATACATATGGTGGATATGCTCGCCATGGCGGTGGAGCATTTTCTGGGAAAGATCCAACAAAAGTGGATCGCTCAGCGGCATATGCAGCACGTTATGTGGCAAAAAATATTGTCGCAGCAGGATTAGCTGATAAAGTAGAAGTACAATTAGCTTATGCAATTGGTGTAGCACAACCAGTATCTATTTCTGTTGATACGTTTGGAACTGGAATTGTTGCAGAAGATAAACTTGTAGAGGCAGTTCGCGAAAACTTCGATCTTCGTCCAGCAGGAATTATCAAGATGCTAGATCTTCGTAAACCAATATATAGACAAACAGCTGCTTATGGTCATTTTGGTCGCACTGATATTGATTTACCTTGGGAACGTACAGATAGAGCAGAGTTAATAAAAACTGCTGTCGAAGCTTAAATGCTTCTAATAAATTAAATGTATAAGGAAAGAAGTTGCATGAAAGTGTAACTTCTTTCCTTATTTTTCGTCTAAATACTTGATGTCGAACTCCGTTATTCATTGGCAAAGGAAAATCCGTAATCAGTACGATATTAATTTTTCCATCTCTAAGAAAAATACAGAGATGAAATGTTAATAGCCAATTAAAAATTTACACTATTTATGCTACAATAGAATACTAAGTGATGGTTTTATGAATCTTATTACCTATTAACATAATTTCTATTTAGGGGTATAGTAAAATTTTAATTATGGTTTATTGTAAGAACAATGAAAAATGGTTATGAATGTCCTAATATATGTAGGAAAAGAAATGGAGAAGGTGAGAGCAATATGTGTGGTTTTGTTGGCTGTGTACATGAAAAAGCACAAAACTTTCAAGAAGAACAAAAAGAATTATTTACAGGAATGAATCGTGTTATAACACATAGAGGTCCTGATGATGAAGGATATTTTTATGATAGCCACATTCAATTTGGTTTTCGCCGATTAAGTATTATAGACATTGAAAGTGGGCATCAGCCTTTAACATATGAAAATGAACGCTATTGGATAATCTTTAATGGGGAAGTTTATAACTATCTAGAAATTAGAGAAGAGCTAGTAAAAGCAGGTTTAACTTTCCAAACAAATTCAGATACAGAAGTAATTATCGCTTTATATAGCCATGAAAAGGAAAAAGCGGTAGAAAAGCTTCGTGGTATGTTCTCATTCATTATATGGGATAAGCAAGAAGAGACATTATATGGAGCGCGTGATCCGTTTGGAATTAAACCTTTCTTCTATTTAGAAGATGGTGAAAAAACATACTTTGCTTCTGAGAAGAAAAGTATTTCATTAGCATTAGAAAGTGATGTTATCAATTACACTTCCTTGCAACATTACTTAACTTATCAATTTGTCCCTGAACCTTATACGATGTCAGAGGGAATTAAAAAGCTAGAACCAGGTCATTATTTCACAAAAAAAATTGGCGAACCAATGGAAATTAAACGATATTGGAGAGCATCCTTTAAACCAGTTGTCAAACAAGAGGACGAGTTTACAAAGGAAATTAAAGATGTACTGTTCGATAGTGTTAAAATGCATATGAGAAGCGACGTTCCTGTTGGATCCTTCCTGTCAGGTGGAATTGATTCATCTATTATTGCAAGTATTGCAAAAGAATTCCATCCTAGCATTAAAACTTTCTCCGTTGGCTTTGAGCATAACGGCTTTAGTGAAATAGATGTAGCAAAAGAAACAGCTGATAAATTAGGACTAGAAAATATTAGCTATATTATTTCTCCACAGGAATATATGAACGAGATTCCGAGAATTATGTGGCATATGGATGACCCTTTAGCAGATCCAGCTTGTGTGCCTTTATACTTTGTAGCACGTGAAGCAAGAAAGCATGTAACGGTTGTCCTTTCTGGGGAAGGCGCAGATGAATTATTTGGCGGATATAATATTTATCGCGAACCACAATCTTTAGAAGTGTTTAATAAAATTCCGAACGTTGGAAAAAAATTGTTGCGGGCTGTGGCAAATATTCTTCCAGAAGGCATGAAAGGAAAGAGCTTTATTGAGCGTGGAGTCACTCCAATGGAAGAAAGATATATTGGCAACGCGAAAATGTTTTCTGAGTTAGAAAAAGAAAAATTACTTTCTGTCTATAATACAGGTTTGCACTATAGAGATATTACTAAGCCGTTGTATGAAGAAAGCCTTGGTTATGATCCTGTAGATCGTATGCAATTCATTGACATTCATACTTGGATGCGAGGAGATATTTTACTAAAAGCAGATAAAATGACGATGGCTCATTCGTTAGAATTACGTGTGCCGTTCTTAGATAAAGAGGTCTTTAAAGTCGCTTCGAAAATCCCGACATCATTAAAAACAGCGGATGGTACAACAAAATATATTTTACGCAAAGCAGCAGAATCATTTGTACCAGAACATGTGTTAAATCGCAAAAAGCTCGGCTTCCCTGTTCCAATTCGTCATTGGCTAAAGGATGAAATGAATGAATGGGCGAAAAATATTATTAAAGAGAGCGATACAGATCACTTATTAAATAAATCGGTTGTGCTCCAATTATTGGAAGACCATTGTCAAGGAAAAGCAGATAATAGCCGTAAAATATGGACAGTGCTAATGTTCATGGTATGGCATAGCATTTATATCGAAAAAAAATATTCCTTTGAAAAGGAATATTTAAAAGAGGGAAAGGTAGCAATTAAGAACTAATCGTAATTGCTTGACTACCCATTTGCACCCAGGATTCTTCAAAATCCGTTATGGGTGCTTTTTTATTTTTTTCGCCAGTAAGGGGATCATTAAAATAAATATACTCTTCATCATAGCCTGTAATTAATACAGAATGCTCAGAATAGGTAATCTCTATTGTGCCACTTGGTGTATGCCATGTACGGAATGCACTATCTGGTAATTTCTTAAAAGTTGAATTCGTAATTACCCATACTGGATGATTACTGGACAGATGTGTTTTAATTTCTTCAAAATCAGATCCAGTAAAGTCAACAATGGAACCAGGTAAATATTGCTCAGCTAGTGCAGCTATTGGTTTATGATATACGCCTAACCCAGGACCACTTAAGGAGTACATATCTCCAATAAATCCGTCATTAGGATTTCCGTAATAGATTGTGCCATTTTCTCTAACATATGGTGTACTATCTTTTTTAATTTCCTCTGCTAATGTCAGTTTATCAACATCGACATCAGCATATTGAAGCAGCATTGCAAGACTTGTTACTTCACAGCCTCTTGGGAGCTCTGGTAACTGATTAAGAATAGGAGCATCCAATAAAACGGATTCCTTCAATAAATCAGTTTCCTCTTTTACTGATAAAAGAGCTTTACGTGTGTTCTGTGTAGCAACTTCTTTTGCATAGACTATTTGGGGGAAGTCATTTCTATTAATAAGCAAAAAACTAACAGCTACCATGGCGAATATCGTAAATAAATAGATGCTTTTAGCTATTGTGTTTAATTTTTTTCTTACCAATAAATATAATAAGAAAAACAATGTAATTAATGATAGGACTATCATTGTATTTGAATTCATTTTATATTCTCACCTAATTACTATCTTTATTTATTTTTATCGGTTTAAAATAAGAATACCTTTAGGAAAATAGAGTAATATTTATAACGCAATAATGCTTAGTTGAATGCTTCTTTAAACGATATTCATTCATGATTTCCTTCCCTAATATTCGACAAATTAAACCACCTTCTAGTATACCATAATTTTTGAGCATGGACGTGTGATGGTTAATATCGTTACATTTTCAATATATTTGCTATAATTAAAGAAACTTTGGAAAATAATAATAAAACTATACTTCGCTTAAAGGGTTTCATTCTTTAATGGTTAATGTATAAAACAAATCTTTATTTTTCCTTAATAACTATGTTTTGTTTGAAAATATGTAAAATAATATAGATTTTGGATGGGATGGAGGAACTGTTATGTGGAAATGGGAAGCTGAGGGAAACGCAAAGGCTGTCATTGTTATTGTTCATGGAGCAATGGAGCACCATGGAAGATATGGATGGCTTATTGAAATGTTTCGGTTAGCCGGTTTTCATGTTGTAATGGGAGATCTTCCTGGACAGGGAATGACAACAAGATCTGATAGAGGGCATATAGACTCTTTTGATGAATATACAATAGAAATTAAAGATTGGATTCAAGCAGCATATCAATTTGATTTGCCTGTTTTTTTATTGGGGCACAGTATGGGTGGCCTTGCATCCATTAGATTGCTTCAACAAGATAAATTAAAAATTGCGGGGATGATTTTATCCTCCCCTTGTTTAGGATTAGTAAAATATCCAAATAAATTAATAAGTTTAATGTCCCTTGTCTTAAATAAAGTGGCTCCCAAACTTAGAATTAATTCTGGATTAACGATTGATATGGCAACTCGCAATGCAGAGGTTAGAGAAATTGACTCCAATGATACATTATACATCACAAAAGTTTCTGTAAGATGGTATCGAGAATTAATTGACGCAACAAAACGAGCTTTTGAAGATATAGCGAAAACACAAGACTTGCCCCTACTAGTTATGCAAGGAGGCGGTGATCTTGTTGTAGATAAAAAAATGGTAAAATCCTGGTTCAATATGGTACCATTATCAGAAAAGCGATATAAGGAATGGCCAGATTATTATCATGAAATATTTAATGAACCAGAAAGAGAAGAAGTGTTTGAATACACGAAGGATTTTATCAATAGTCAATTGAAAGCAATTGGTTATATCGTATAAGCGAGGTATTTAATATGTCAGTTCCAAAGATGCCATTAACATTAATGTCGAAGGTTTACTTGAAGGTTTTTCCAGTTGTTCATCAGGAATTAAATTATTGGACACAAAGAGCAAGGAATATTCCCAATTTAGAATTAAGGAAGCAAGCATTAGCAAGTATTGAGCATAAAACCTTTCATTGTGAAGGTGGTTCCATTATGGCGCTTATAGCCATGAGTAAATACAAAGAAGTAATTAAATTTATTGTTGCTTATCAAACCATAAGTGATTATTTAGATAATCTCTGTGATCGAAGCACTTCACTAGATCCGAATGATTTTTCAGCTTTGCATGAATCGATGGAGCATGCCTTAACAGTAGGTGCTGAGCCGAGTAACTATTATCGTTATCGAGAAGACCAAGATGATGGAGGCTATTTATATGATCTTGCTAAAACTTGTAGGGATACACTGAGTGAGCTACAGAATTATGCGAGTATAAGAGAACAGCTTCTTGAGTTATGCCGCTATTACTGTGATTTACAAATACATAAACATGTAAATATGGAAGAGCGAATTCCAAGATTAAAGTTTTGGTTTGAGAAAAATAAAAATCATGTGCCAAAAATGGAGTGGTATGAATTTTCTGCTTGCTCCGGATCTACTCTAGGGATATTTTGCTTAGTTTCTTATGCGTTTCGTGATGACTTTGATGATTCCTATGCCGCTTTAATTAGAGACGGGTATTTTCCATACATTCAAGGTCTTCATATACTGTTAGATTATTTTATTGATCAAGAGGAAGATAAAATAGGTGGAGATTTAAATTTCTGCTTTTATTATAAAAATGAGGAAGAGTTATTCAATCGGTTAAAACATTTTGTAACAGAGGCAGACCGTCATACTAATAAATTGCCACATCAGAAATTTCATAAATTGATTAATAGGGGATTATTAGGTGTTTATTTATCAGATGAGAAGGTTTATAAACAGCAAAATATCCGAAAACTTGCGAAAAACATGATAAAAACCTCAGGTCCAATTGGTTATTTTTTCTATTTAAATGGAAGAGCCTATAGAAAATTTCAAAAAGTAGTTCCAGCCATAGCATTAAGAGCATTTAGTAAATAAATGTAATTAGAAAAAGTTAGACAAACTTCTTGAAAAAGGGTAGTTTTGTCTAACTTTTTTAATATATAATCCAATAAGGGAAAGGTTAACACCCCAGCCCTAATTAGATAAATTTGACATTATCTTTTTTCAATAGCAATAATGAAAGGAGGATTATTAATTCCATTAATAAACTGGTAGCGAAGTACATGGGCTTCCTGTTGATTTATATTTTCGACAAAGGCAATTAACTTGTCTCGTTCAATAGCACCTTCGGGATGGCCATGATATATAACTAATACAATAATACCTTCTTTAGACAGGATTTGTAGTAATTGTTCGATTGCTGCAATAGTAGTGTCAGCCTTTGTTACAATCGATTTATCCCCTCCAGGCAAGTAGCCTAGATTAAAAATAGCACCAGTGACTTTACCATGGTACATAGTAGGAACAACTTCCATTATATGCTCATGTCCGCACAAATGAAGAGAAGCAGTTGCTTCCAATTTTTGACTGGTTAGCTTGTCCTTTGTCGCAAGTAAAGCATCTTTTTGAATATCAAAGCTATAAACTTTCCCTTTTTCGCCAACAAGTTTTGCGAGGAAGACCGTATCATGCCCATTACCCATTGTAGCATCGATAGCGATGGCGCCTTTTGAAACAGCTTTTTCTAATAATTGATGTGCAAAAGGAATAACTCTTTCAAGCTTCATTGTGTCACCTTCTTATTTGCCTGATAAAATTTTCCTTGCCAACTATTTCTGTTTTTTAATTCTGCATCAATTTTATTTAAAACTTCCCATTTATTTACACTCCACATCGGTCCAACCATCAACTCAATTGGTCCGTCACCGGTAATTCGATGAATAATCATCTCTGGTGGTAATATTTCTAATTGATCACAAACCAGTGATATATATTGATCAAATGTTAAAAATTCAAGCATGCCTTTTTCGTATTGCTTTACCATTGGCGTTCCTTTAAGCAGATGAAGCAAGTGGATTTTTATTCCTTGTACATCAAGTTCACTAACACTTTTGGCAGTTTCCATCATCATTTCATTTGTTTCCATTGGGAGTCCATTAATAATATGGGAACAGATACGAATATTATGCTTTCTTAGTTTATTAACTCCTTCAACATAGGTCTGGAAATCATGTGCGCGATTAATAAGTGTTGCTGTTTTTTCATGAACAGTTTGTAAGCCTAGTTCTACCCATAAATAAGTACGTTCGTTAAGCTCTGCAAGATACTCAACAACATCATCAGGCAAGCAATCGGGACGAGTTGCAATAGAAAGTCCAACAACGTTTTCTTGCTTTAAAACGACTTCGTATTTTTCTCGGAGTACGTCCACTGGTGCATGTGTATTCGTATAAGCTTGGAAGTAGGCCATGTATTTTCCGTCTTTCCATTTCGTATGCATCTTATTTTTTATATCATGAAATTGTTTCTCGAGACTGTCGACACGATTACCGGCAAAATCCCCAGAACCAGCAGCACTGCAAAAAGTACAACCTCCGTGTGCTACTGTTCCATCTCGATTTGGGCAATCAAAGCCACCGTCTAATGCAATTTTGAAAACTTTGTGTCCAAACTCGTTACGAAGATGATAATTCCAAGTATGGTATCTTTTATTATCTGACGCGTATGGGAATGGGTTATTCTGATTCATATCAGTAACCTCCTAAGCAATTTAAATTTATTTATTTCTATTTCCATATTTTCCACCTATGAATTTTAACATGTCTTTAGTCTTAATCCAACAGAATTTCATCATCAGTTAAGAAAAGGAAGTAATAGGATGTGCTTAATAAACAGATACTATGGACGGAAGCAAAGCTGCTTCTAAATGTATTGATTGTTGGGAGGGTTATCTTTTGGCTACTCGTCAGTCCATGAATGAATTATTAGAACGATGCAATCAAGTAATCAATTACGCAGAACAACAATATGAAACAGCAAGTCGTCAAGAGCATTATAATTCAAATGAATATTCAGATGCACAAATGCAGTTAGAAGAAATTTATAATGATTTGCATACGATGGACCATAGTGCTAATCAACAGCAACGAGAAGAGCTTCATCGCATGAGATTACTTGTGGAACAAATGCAAAATCAATTGACATTAGGATTGCATTAAGGAGGCATCATTATGGATAAACGTTCAAAGAAAAATAACCCGGAACAAAAAACGCGCAATGGGATAAATAATCAGGATCTAGAGTTGGGGAAAGATGTGGATTTAGTTAAAGCAGCAAAAAAGAAATATGAACAATCTGGTGGACAACCAGCTAAATCGAAAACAAGACAAGAATAGCTATGAAAAATGTCCCAACTGCATGAAACAGTTGGGACATTTACATATTAATTCGTCTTAGGAGTTAATTTAGCAGATTCCTTTGTTGGATAATCATAGAAAAAGGCAGTAATGAAGCTAATAACCAATAAGACCACTAAAACAGGTACAAGTACTGTCATTCCACTACTATCTACAAGCATTCCTCCAAGAAGCGGCCCAATCATTCTTCCCCCTGTAGCAGTACTATTTACAATCCCTTGGAAAAAGCCTTCTTTTCCTTTAGGAGCTAGCTTGTCAGCGATGGTTGGGACAGCTGGCCAAATTAGCATTTCTCCAATGGTCAAAATAATCATTGCCGCAAGAAAACCACTAAAGATTTCTGCTTTACCAACAATTAGGAAGGAAATGATAAAAATGGAAATCCCCATAAGCATTTGTTTCTTTATGGATGTGCATACTTTTTTAGTGAAAAAAGAAATAAGTGGTTGACCAAAAACAATAAGTCCTCCGTTTACAGCCCATAATAAACTATATTGTGTTAATGGAATACCAAGTTCCTGTGTATGGGTAGATATTGTTGCTTGCCATTGGACATAGCAGATCCAGCATAATAAATAACCAAATCCTAAAATTCCAAGAGAATACATAGCAGGGCTTCCCTTTAATATATGCTTTCCTTTTCTTCTAGAATTTTTCTTATTTAAAGAAGGAAGGATATCATTTTTTACTTGAATGTTTTTATAGCTGAAAAAGGCAATAAGGAAAAATACTCCATACATTAGCGTGTTAGATAAAAAGATAAATTGAAATGAATAAGAGGCAATGAATCCGCCAATCGCTGACCCAAGTGCAACACCAACATTTTGAGCAACATAAATACTATTGAAGGCTTTTCTTCCTCCTGCTGGCCAGACATTTCCTGCCATTGCATACATGCTAGGATAGATAATTCCTGATCCAAACCCAGATAAGGTAAAGAAAGTACAGTATGCACCCCAATTATGAAAAAGAGTTAGACCTAATAAAGAGGATGCAGTTAAAGATATTCCCAATAAGATAGAAAGATATCCACCTAATTTATCATAAAGAATGCCTCCGATTAAATTACCAATAACACTTGCTCCAGAATTAAGCATTAGGATAAATCCTGCAACCGTTAGTGTTTTTCCTAAATGCTCATGAATGTAAATACTATTTAAAGGCCAGAGTAAAGAAGAGCCTGTAACGTTTACAGCCATTCCAATAACTAATAGCCAAAGAGAACGAGGCATATTAATGCTCCTTTGCAAACTAAATTTCTAAATACCAGAAATAAGTGTAGTTCCTTTTAGAGAAACCTGCAATAAAATAATATCGATTTTTCCAAAGGCGGAATTTTCAGATAGAATAAGATGTAATAGGAGGGATTCTTTAGTAAAAAAGGGGAATTTTTTATAATAGGAAATCTTATTAACAATTAATTTGTTTGAAAAATTAATAATTTTCTAATAAAGTAGAAATATCGCTAAAACATAACGTTAGTACATGGAAAGGATCAAATAAATGACAAAGATATGTTTAATAAGGCATGGAGAAACAGATTGGAATGTAAGGGGAAAAATTCAAGGGAAGACAGATATTCCTTTGAATGAAAATGGAATAATGCAGGCAAAACAATGCCGAGATTATTTAGATGGTTCTGACTGGGACGTCATTGTCACAAGTCCACTGAAAAGGGCAAAGCATACAGCGATGATCATCAATGAAGCATTAAAGCTAAAGATGGTAGAAATGAATGAATTTATGGAGCGTAGCTTTGGAGATGCAGAAGGGAAGACAAGGGAAGAAAGAGCCATTTTGTATCCAAATCATCAGTATCCAAACCAGGAATCGAGAGAGGATTTAATAACAAGAATTATGAGTGGTTTGGAAAAAATACTTTCTCAGTTCCCGGAGCAAAAAGTTTTATTAGTGGCGCATGGTGCTGTTATACATACATTATTAACTGTTGTCTCCGAAGATCAGCTAATGATTGAAAATTACTTATCGAATGCATGTATGAGCAATATTCATTATAAAGAGAAGAAATGGGAGGTAAAAGACTATAACCTAGTCAATCATTTAATGTAAAGAAAGATAGAAAGATGGGGAGGGGTTTATAAAGATGTGTGATTATGGTGCATATATAGATGAAAATATTTCAGTTGGAGCTACAAAAAAAGGAAGCTTGGATGGATTAACATTTGCCGTGAAAGATGTATTTGCCATTAAAGATTATGCCTCTTCTGCTGGAAATCCGGATTGGCTCCAAAGTCATGAGCCCGCAAAAAAAACAGCACCTGCAATTGTTGATTTACTGGATAATGGTGCTACATTAAAGGGAACGACGATTACGGATGAATTAATGTATAGCTTAAACGGAGAAAACTATCATTACGGAACTCCTATTAATCCTAAGGACGCCAATCGTATTCCTGGAGGCTCTTCTTGTGGCTCCGCAGTGACAGTTGCTGCAGATTTAACTGATTTCTCGTTAGGTACAGATACAGGAGGATCAGTAAGGATACCTTCTTCCTATTGCGGAATATATGGATTCCGTCCTACCCATGGTGCAGTTACTATAGATGGTGTCATTCCCCTTGCGAAAAGTTTTGATACGGTTGGATGGATGGCACAGAATGCAAAAATCTTATATGAAGTAGGAAAAGTGCTTTTACCGAAACAAAAGGATGATTCCTTTACACGGTTTATGATAGGAAGTGATGCATGGGCATTAGCTGACAAGGAAGTACAGGATACCTTTAGACCATTTTTGAAAAAATTAGAGGCTACTGTACCAAGCTATTCCAGTACTATTATTGCAGAAGAGGGGTTAAAGGAATGGGCGGAGATTTTTAGACAAATCCAAGGAAGAGAGATTTGGCATGAACATGGAGTTTGGATTCAAAAGGTAAATCCTACTTTTGGTCCAGGAATAGCAGAAAGATTTCAATGGACAAGTACTTTAAAAGAAGAGGATTTATCACATTATAATAAAAAACGACGTATAATTAAGGAAAGAATGGAAAAACTGCTTGAAGATGACGGAATTTTAATTATTCCTACTGCTCCTGGGAAAGCGCCACTTTTGAATCTTCCAGTGGAAGAGTTAGAAGTAAAAAGAAGTCAAACTTTTCAGCTATGTTGCATTGCTGGACTAACGGGTTTTCCGCAAGTGAATGTACCATTAGCAACTCTAGAAGGAGCGCCAATTGGACTTTCCTTTATTGCTGGTCGAAATCAGGATCGAAAGTTGCTTCAATTAGTTGCTGAATTGGAAGGAAAATGGTGAAATAAGGAACATAGGACAGGTTGAGACGTATAATGAAAGAAATAAGCAAGTGATTGCTTGATATCTGCTTAATCTGAAAACTACTTGCAACATGAATCAAAATACAATACAATAAAGACCATATAAGTGAACAACACGGATAAGGAATAGTAAAGATGCCCTTTTGAAACAAAAGAGAGCTGACGGGTGGTGCAAGTCAGTCAAAAACATCTTGAACTCGCCTTTGAGTTGCAAGTGTGAACTTTTAGTAATGCTTGCCGTACACCTGCGTTAAAGGATAATGAAGCGAGTGATTTATTCACTAATTGTGGGTGGTACCGCGGGAGATTATACATAATGCCTCTCGTCCCTATTTGGGATGAGAGGCTTTTTATTTTGGCTAAAACAACTTTATAGGAGGATTTAAGATGAGCTTTAATCATCAGAAAATAGAACAAAAATGGCAAAAGTTTTGGGAAGAAAACAAAACTTTTAAAACAAGTGAAGAAAAAAGCAAGAAAAAGTTTTATGCATTAGATATGTTCCCATATCCATCTGGAGCAGGACTTCATGTTGGACATCCAGAAGGGTATACAGCAACAGATATTCTATCTCGAATGAAGAGAATGCAGGATTTTAATGTACTTCATCCTATGGGGTGGGATGCATTTGGTTTGCCAGCAGAGCAATATGCATTAGATACTGGAAACCATCCAGCTGAATTTACTCAGAAAAACATTGATACATTTCGTCGCCAAATAAAATCACTTGGATTTTCCTATGATTGGGATCGTGAAATTAATACTACTGATCCAGAATATTATAAATGGACACAATGGATTTTTCTAAAGCTATATGAAATGGGCTTAGCTTATGTTGATGAAGTGGCAGTTAACTGGTGCCCGGCACTAGGCACAGTTCTAGCAAATGAAGAAGTTATTGATGGAAAGAGTGAACGCGGAGGACATCCTGTTGAAAGACGTCCAATGCGCCAATGGGTATTAAGAATAACAGCATATGCAGATCGTCTATTAGAAGATTTAGATGAAGTAGATTGGCCAGAAAGCATTAAAGAAATGCAACGTAATTGGATTGGCCGTTCAGAAGGAGCAGAAGTTACCTTCCAAATTGACAATCATGAGGAAAACTTTACTGTATTTACAACAAGACCTGATACATTATTTGGTGCTACTTATGCTGTACTTGCTCCAGAGCATGCCCTTGTAGAAAAAATTACAACTTCAGAACAAAAAGCGGCGGTAGAAGCATACTTAGAAAAAATTAAAAGTAAGAGTGATTTAGAAAGAACAGATTTAGCAAAAGAGAAAACAGGTGTATTTACCGGAGCTTATGCCATTAATCCGGCAAACGGCGAAAAAATGCCAATTTGGATTGCTGATTATGTGCTTGTAAGCTATGGTACAGGAAGCATTATGGCTGTTCCTGCTCATGATGAAAGAGATTATGAGTTTGCAAAGACATTTGATTTGCCAATTAAAGAAGTAGTAGCTGGAGGAAATGTAGAAGTAGAAGCCTATACCGGTGATGGCGAGCATGTAAACTCTGATTTCTTAAATGGTTTGAATAAAGAAGATGCGATAACAAAAATGATTAGCTGGTTAGAAGAGAAAAAAATTGGAACGAAGAAAATTACGTACAGACTTCGTGATTGGCTATTTAGTCGTCAACGTTACTGGGGTGAGCCAATTCCAATTATCCATTGGGAAGACGGCACAATGACTGGAGTACCGGAAGAAGAATTACCATTGACACTTCCAGAAACATCTGAAATAAAGCCATCTGGTACAGGGGAATCTCCGTTAGCAAATATAGCAGAATGGGTAAATGTTGTAGATCCTGTAACTGGTAAAAAGGGTAGACGTGAAACAAACACAATGCCACAATGGGCAGGAAGCAGCTGGTATTATTTACGTTATATTGATCCAAAAAATAACAAGCAAATTGCAGATCCTGAAAAAATAAAAGAATGGCTTCCAGTCGATATGTACATTGGTGGAGTAGAACATGCTGTCTTGCATCTTCTATATGCACGCTTCTGGCATAAAGTGCTTTATGATATAGGCGTTGTTCCAACGAAAGAACCATTCCAAAAATTATTCAATCAAGGAATGATTCTAGGTGAAAATAATGAAAAAATGAGTAAGTCAAAAGGAAACGTCGTAAATCCAGATGAAATTGTAGCGAGTCATGGAGCAGATACACTTCGTTTATATGAAATGTTCATGGGACCACTAGATGCCGCTATTGCATGGTCAACAAATGGCCTTGATGGTTCTAGAAGATTCCTTGATCGTATTTGGAGATTGTTAGTTGATGATAATGGGGAGCTTTCTTCAAAAGTTCAAGCTATAGAGGAAATGAAGGGGCTAGATAAAATTTATCATCAAACAGTTAAAAAAGTAACAGAGGATTTTGAAGCACTTCGCTTTAATACAGCTATTTCGCAAATGATGGTATTTATCAATGAATGCTATAAAGCAGATAGTATTCCCCAAAAATATGTAGAAGGATTTGTGAAATTACTTTCACCAATATGTCCGCATATGACCGAAGAACTATGGCAAATTATTACGGGCTCTAACCAATCTATCGCTTATGAAGCATGGCCAGCATATGATGAAGCAAAATTAGTAGACGATGAAGTAGAAATCGTTATTCAGATTAATGGAAAAGTAAAAGCAAAACTAATGGTTCCAGCAGATGCAAATAAAGATGCGTTGGAACAAATCGCGATGGAAGACAGTCAAGTAAAAGAACAAATTGATGGAAAGCAAGTACGTAAAGTAATTGCAGTTCCTGGTAAATTAGTTAATATTGTTGCGAATTAACGAGAAGAGGCTGGTCTATTTGACTAGCCTCCTCTTTACTAATGGGCAGACGAATTGCATATTCTAGTAAATTACTCTATATTACAATGAGATAATATTATACACACAGTATAAAAAGGTGTTAATGGAGGGATTAGAATGGATTTAATAAAAACCATTTCAACGGAAGAATTAGAAGAAAAGCTAAATAACAAAGAAACTCTAGAATTAGTAGATGTTCGTGAAGATGAAGAAGTAGCAGAAGGAATGATTCCTGGCGCTAAACATATTCCGATGAATAGTATCCCAGAAAATCTAGCGTACTTTTCAAAGGATAAAGAATACATCGTTATTTGCCGCTCAGGCAGACGAAGCGAAAACGTATGTTACTATCTACAAGACCAAGGATTCAAAGTAGTAAATATGGAAGGCGGCATGCTAGATTGGCATGGGAAAACAGTTTAAAGTTTGCAGTTAAAATAATTTAAAAAAAGCTCAAAGAAGGAAGGATTCTATGAACTGACCTAGCCAAATGAGACATATATAAAACACCTATCCATATTAAATTTAACACTTTTTCATTAATTTGATATTGGTTCTTTACT
>NZ_JBQHVO010000085.1:0-17759 GCF_052064465.1 Niallia sp. HCP3S3_B10
ACAGAATAAAGAATAGAACAACAATTTTTGAAAGAGAAAGTGTTCAAAATTAATTAGCAAAAAGTGTTCAAAACTACTTGACGGTTACAACTATTAATGCCAACATCAAATACATTCAAATCCTGTGAGACACGTACAAACAAGCCGCCAACCAAAGTTAGGAGGATATGGTTATAGCGAAGTTTCAGATTGAGTAAGAATTCATCTAGTTTTTCTAAGTATTCGCTCCAAGCATTAAGAACTTGAGAGTAGGAATGTACGATAGCGTTATTATCATTTGTAATGGCTTTGGCAAGTGCTCCTCCTGCAATAGAACCAAGAGGTCCAAGAAGAAGGCTTCCAACTACCTTAGTTCCTATTCGGAACGCTATTTTCGCCCCAGCTGAATCTTTAATCCCTTTCATCACCTTTATATGCTCTGCATAAACCGAGGCATAGTTTTCTAAACTTTTTTGGATTAAATGAACATCAGCTAGAATCCCTCCTTGCATTGATTTTAACGCTTTGGAATCAAATTTATATCGAAGAAATACTTTCCCATAATCGGTTTTAGAAAAGAATTCATATATTTGTTTATACTCTCTTTCAATTTCACTGAAGAAAAGGGTTCGTTTGAGCTCATCTGACAGATAAGCAGGATTTGTAATATTCAAAAACTGCTGCATCCGCTCTAGATACTGCTGTTTACTATTAGTTTCTGTTGTATAGATTTCGTTGATACGATCTACCCGTTTAACTAGAATGTTAAAAATTTGTTGATATTTTTGCTCTGTTTTTATTTCAGCGTATGCAAGGATTTCTTCAGCAGCATCTTTGTTTAATTCTTTATTGATCCTCTCTTCCATAGTCATGATTTGTTGAGCAGGATTTTGAAAAATAGTAGTCATTAGAATAGGTCCAGTAAATCTAATAAAGTATCCGAATTATCAAGAAAATCTGACAAGTCGGCAAGGTCTGAAAAGTCTTGTGCTGAAGAGAAGGTATCAAATGCTTCTATTGTATTCATAAAATCTAGATCAAAAGAAGAAGGAACTGTTATGGTTGTCTGTCCTAGTGCGTCCATGCCACTCTGTCCAATTAACTGATGTGTATCAGCATCAAAAAAGTTCTCCTGACCAAATAAGCCTGATTGAGAGTATGCCTCGGCATGATCAAATTCATAGAATGTTTCTCCTTCACCTGAACGATCCATGGCTGTTAATACTCCACCATCTGTTTCTATTTGGTAGTTTCCTACTACAATGTTATGTATCTCAACATGCTGACCATTCAAATCAACATTTAATTCTCCCAAAACTCCTTGTATGTTAGATTTAACAGTTTCGTTTGCTATGTCCTCAATAATATTTGGAGCATTTATAGTACGGATTGTCCTTAGAGAGGGGATTTGCCTAAACAAAAATTCAAATAAGTCGTTCATTTTTTTGTCTTAACTCCTTTACAATAGAATAAAAATTGATGCTTAAAAAGAGCACTATAACATCTCAACTAATGAAAGCTGGTTGGCTTATCCTTTAGAGGTGAAGTCCTTTTAGCTTTGCATCCCATTCTTCAAGTATTTTACTTAATGAATAGTTAATTAGTTATAAGTCTATTATACTATAATGTGCTAATTTTAAAATGAAAGATAGATAAATTTGGAAAAACACAGTAGAGCTGAGGATAAGGGAATTCATCTAGCAGTATATATGCGGCGTTTATATTGTTGTAAACTATAGATCAGAAATTAATTTATTTTTATATAGAAGAGAATAAAATTTAGATTTAATGTCAAGTAACAAAAAAAGGAAAAGAATCAATCATTTTTCCTATTTTTTGTCTATTTTCGACAAATTTTTTATCGATGTTGTGTCAATATAAGTAAAAAGATTTACTTTGGAAGTATTGAATATATTTTTGGGGATTTTTTTAAGTACATGACATGTCCATTTGAATATGTATAATGAACGTATAAAATTGTTCTTTGATAACTGAATAGAGGTGAGAGCGTAGCGGGGGACAGGCACCGTTTTCTCAAACAATTATAAATTCATCCGATAATGAAATAGTTTATAGGTCACAAGATTTGAAAAAATAATATTACATATATCCTACTTTGTTTTATTATAAATTAGTACTATAGTAGATTTACAGAATATGTGAATTGTTATAAATGGCTAGGAGGAAGTAGATGCTAGGTCTGAACAAGAGAAGATTACTCCTAAAAGAGAAGTTAGCAAAGTTAAAGGAAGCATCGATTGGAGACGTTTTTTTAGAACAAGAATGCGAGTTTATTGAAGCGAAAATGAATAGTGAAATTTATAATATCGTTGTGGTAGGTCATTTTAGTACGGGGAAGTCGACCTTTATTAATGCGTTAATGGGCGGCAATTTATTACCAACGAGTGTTAAAGAAACAACGGCAGTGACAACGAAGATTTTTTCAGTCAAAAAAGAGGATTCACGCGTCAACAAGGCGGCTGTTAAGTTTAAAAAAGGTAAGGTCGAGTGGGTGGATTTGAACGGAAATCAAGAGACCTTAAAAAAGTATGCCACCCTTTTACAAACACAGATGGATGTGGCTGCAAATATAGAAGTCGTAGAGGTGTATCGGACGATTCCGTTATTAGGAGAGCATATTTGTCTAGTCGATACTCCAGGTGATAATGGGATTACTGAGAGAATCTTTGAATACACAAAAAACGAAATTGAAAAAGCGGCAGCGATCATATATCTGATGCCAAGCAGAGGGGTGTCTAGCTCAGATGCTAGGCTCTTAAATTATATAAACCAATATCAAGAGCGGGTATTCTTTGTCGTCAATCAGTTGGATGTTGTTCCTAAGGAAGAACATGTAACCCACCTTCAATCAATTGCTTTGGAGATTGAAAAAATTAGCATCATGAAATCCACTCCTGTTGTATACGGACTATCCTCAAAAAATGCACTCAAGGGGAGAATGGAGCACTATCAACCATTAGTCATGAACAGTGGCATTCTTGCATTGGAAGAGAAGCTGTTTCAATACATAGAAAAACAAGAATATCAACAGGATTTCTTAACATCGATTGAGAAAGATTTTTTGCGACTTGAACAAGATATAGATGAAGCCACCCAAGCTAAGCAGTTACAGGAATCGAAAGTGCAAGAACAACGCCAGCAAATCCAAACGAGAATTGAAAACATCGTAAGGCGAATGCGTCTTGAGTATGATGAATTAGAGCAGGGGCTGCTTCTCTATATGAGAAATGAAACCGAGCAAATCGTGAAGGAAATGAGTGACAAAAAAGAGGGGTGGGTGGAGCAAATATCGCCATCTTTCCAGTCTGAAGCAACGGTAATCTCAACGAAATTAAAGAACAACTTAATGGCTTTGTTAAAAAAAGACTGGAAGGATATGGACCTATTTGTAAAAAACATCAAAATTCAAATAATTGGTCTAAACAAAGAAATTAACGAACTGGCCAATAAAAAATATAATGAATTCATTCAAATTGTCCATCGTGATACCGTGCTGTTAGAAGAATATGTGCCGAAACGCAATCGGGTCGTGATTGAACTTATCATGCAAGCGAATCAGAAAAAAAAGAAAGCGGAAACGCGATTTAGCAGATTGGTCAATGAATTAACGAACCGCCAGTTTCAGTTTAAAGTAAACCAAGATAATCAAGTGGATAAAAGATTTCAGCCGATTTTTAAGCTTGAAGAAGAAAAAACTAGCCGAATGAAGGAATCAAAGTTAGCTGAACAAAAGCTTGAGCAATTATCGGAGAAAATCGCAGAGAAATCCTATGAACAGACGACTACTCAAAAGGATTTTGAGCGCGAAACAAGGCGTTTAGGTGCGATGCCGAAGGTTGAAACCTATACCTATTATGAGGAGGTTTCAAGAAAAGGTCTTGGTAAAATCCTAGATTTATTTTCGACGAAAACAGTGAAAAGAACTGGGAGAGATGATTCAAGGCAACAAAAGTGGATTAAGGACAAAGAATCACTTGAACGGACGTATGAACGAAAGCTTGAGCAGCTAAGTAGTTCTGTCAGAAGCCTGCAGTCAAAGCTCCAAGTGGAAGAGCGTTTAAAGCGAATGCATGACCGAGAAGTACGGAAGTTAGAGGAACAAAGTGAAGATCAGATGATTGACCTCATGGAGGATCTGCACACATCATACCGAGAATATGCAAAGAAATGCATTGAGGAATTTCACCTTGTTCTTAATCAACAGGCAACCGGCGTGTATAAGGAATGCACCAAGGATTTAAGTAATGATCGCAAAGAGGTTAATGAAACAATCAAGAAGCATGTTCGTGAACGAGTGACAGTAGAGGAAAAGGAAATAAGAGGACAGCACGCTTATTTACTTGAGGGGGTATTTTAAGATGGAGCAAACGACACGCCTGCAATTTCGTAATCAAATTGAAAAGGTAACAAATTTAGTTAAAGAGAATTATTTGTTTGCACAAGAAATCGATCAGCAGCTAGGAGAGTTGATTGACGTAAAAGCGAGTATTAATGACTTTCAAGTTTTAAAGGAAAACCTTACAAATAACCGGTTTGAACTGGTTGTAATTGGTGAATTTAGTACAGGAAAATCAACTTTTATTAATGCGATTGTTGGGAAAAAAGTGCTACCAAGTAAAGCGCAGCCAACCACCGCTACCGTGAATTATATTGTTCATGCCTCACAGCATCCTGAGCAAAAAGAAGAGGCAGTCATCTTTTTTGAAAATGGTAGTCAAAGATCGGTGCCATTCGCTGAGTTAGAGGACTATGTTTCAGAGATGAGCAAAAAAATTAAAGTTGTCGAGGAAATCAAATATGTCAATATTTACATTGATTCTCTTTATCTAGAAGATGGTGTTGTCATTGTTGATACACCAGGAATGGAATCACTTCATATCAAGCATGATGAAATCACGAAAAAGCAAATCAGACGATCGAATGCGAGTATTTTTCTGTTTGATATTAATCGTGCAGGTAGTCGCACAGAGTTTGAGTTTATCAGTGATGTCTATGAATCTATTGATCGTATTTTCTTTGTGGCAAATCGTTCTGATGAAGTGAATTTAGAAGAGCAAACCATTGCTGAAGTAGTTGAATCCATTGAGGAAAAATTGCAGGATAATCCTTATCATAATGTGTCAAAGGACCATGCAAAAGTATACCCAGTAAGTGCGTTAAAGGCGCTCAACTCAAGGATTGCTGAGAATACTCAGGATGACAGGAAGAAGGCTGAATGGCTAGCAGCTTCTGAAATTGTCTCTTTTGAGAATCGCTTATGGGATTATTTGACGAAGGGTGAGAAAGTGAATGAATTACTTTCACAGCCATTGAATCGAATTGAGAGGTTCTATGAAGATGTGGTTCAACAGCTGACAAATAAGCTAGCAGTTGTAAAGGGTGAAGTTGATCTTTTAGCAGTAGAAAAAGAAATTGGACGTTTAACCGAATCAATTGATTCTCGTAAACTAGCATTAAGTGATGAAAAAGCAACAATCATGCGGAGTATAAGAGATTTGATCGATAGCTCTGAAGAAAAATTTGAAAAGAAGATGGATCTTCTATCATCACAGCTTCAATCACAATTAACGAATTATGAGGACCTTGAAACGTTCAAAAATGATTTTGACCGCTTAAATGAACGAATTAAGTCTCGTTATTTATCAGAAGCGGAAAGTTTCATAAAACTCATAAAGCGAAATGTCTTACGATCAGTCGTCGAGCACATTCGCATAAATGAAGAACAGCTTGCGAGTGAACTAAATACAGGTGATTTAGATTTAACTGTAAACGTCGGCTTAAGAATGGTTCAAAAAAGTGACCATACGGAGCTATCCTATTTGAAGGAATCGTTGCAAAAGATTGAGGAAGACACCCAAGCGGTTCGCGATAAAATGGATGCCATTGATGAAAAAATCGGACAGGTTCAGCATAATGAAATGGTTGAGGAAGAATTGGATCAATTTTATGAACGCTATGAGACTCGAAGAGCAGAAATTAATACAAGACTTCAAGGTGAGACGTATTATTTGAATGAAGAGGTGGAACGTGAGCGAAAAGGAGCAGGTAAGCTGTTAACCTGGCTAGGTGTTCCTGAGAAAATGAAGAAAATCACGGTGAAAAACCCTCGAGTGGAAAAATGGGAAAGTGATTTAGCACGTCTGGAAAAAGATTACGAAACGAAACTATCACAAATTGAAGGTCGAAAATCAGAAGCAAAAGGGTCTAGTCAATTGATGAAGCAGCAGCTTGATAAGCTTGAAGGAAAAGAGGACAAGCTCCGAAGCGATTTCCAAAGCATTCGAAATCAAATCATGAAAAAGATCCTAGATAACCAAAAAGAAGAAGTTCAACGAATGAATAAGGAAATCATTCGTGCGATTGTAGAAGTGACCATTGGCGTAAAGCAGCAATACCATGAGCTCATTGACACATTGAATGTGGAGGCGGTTGTTTCAAGAATCGTCGATCATTATTATGAAGAGCAAGATTCGATTATTAAAAATTTAACAGCCGAGCTTGGAAACCAAAAAGAACTGATGAACAAAAGTAAACAAGAGCAGCAGGAGATTGAGAATCAGTTAAAGTCAATTCAACAAAGGATGGAAGAGAAAAAGAACGATCTTCAGCAATTGAAAGAAGGGCGTAGCCTAGCAACGATTGGATAAGAGGGGGATGACAGAAATGATTGAAAAGGCGAAGCAAATATTAGAGACGCTAACACTCACGACTGACCAAAAAGAGGAACTCGTATCGATAAATAAGCATTTGGAGCGCAATGAATTGTATATTGCATTTCTTGGGAAATTTAGTGCAGGAAAATCGTATTTAATCAATGAGTTAATCGAAAGGCCTGGACTTTTACCAACAAAGGTGACGGAAACGACTGCAATTGTAACAGAAGTAAGAAAATCGGCTGAAGAGTTGGCAGTGGCAGAAAAGGTAAGTGGGACTCAAGAGACACTTGACCTTGCTGAGATCAAAAAATATATCCAAGGTAACAACGGAATTGAATCAATTGAAAAGTTTAAAGTCTCCGTTTCGACGGGAAGCTTACCAGAAGACATTGTGTTGGTGGATACTCCAGGAAGAAATACGATTCATGAGAGCCATATAAGAATGTCAGAAAACGCCATTTTAGATGCAGAAGCAGCCGTTTATGTACTATCAACGGCAGGTGTTTCCAAAGAGGATTTATTATATCTAAAACATATTAGTCAACTTCAGCCAAACCTTTATTTTGTCTTAAATAAAATTGATCGTCTTCTACAACAAGACGAAGGCGAAGATTTATCAGATGTAATTTTAAGACTTGAGGACGAATTGGCTACAGCTTTATCCATCCCTGTTACAGTCTATTCAGTCTCTGCAAAAGAAGGCTATGGAATGGAAGAACTACGAAATGTGATTTTCCAATCGATTGCGCAAAATGCTCAAAGCTTAAAACAAACAGCAGCAGAGCAACGGATGAGAGGACTGATCGAAAAGGTCAAGGACCATCTTGTGACAGAGCTTCATTTTATCAATACCAGTATCAATAAGGGAGAAGTGGGCTTAGAAGAAGAGCGAGCAAAAATCCTTGCTGATCAGGAGAAAATTGAGCGTTTAATCGAAAATGATCGATTAAAAACGATGGAGAAATGGCACGACATTCGCAGTAATAAACGCAGTCAATTAGAGTCTCAAAAAATTCAGCTAAAGCAGTTGATGTTAAAAGAACTGGTAAATATTAATTCAAAGGGAGCAGCTGAACAATTAGCGCTTTTGATCCAAGATGAGATTCTTTCAAATCGAAAGGAATTTATTGATCAAACCTTAGCTGAAATGAAGGAACAAAGTAAGCATGACCTTCAACTTCAAATCGCAGAAATTGAAAAGGTAACAACCGATATCCACATTCCGAAGCCAAACTTAGAGGAGTTAGAGCAATATCAACAAGAGCAATTTTTAAAGCTAGCAGGAGAGGTCGAGAGCTTGCAACAAAAATATCAGCAGTTAGTAGAAATACCTGCTGTTGATGTGGATTCAGCGCTTCATGAGCATCAGCTTCAAGAACTACAAGATGAGCTCCAGACGTTAAAGGGCAAGCTTGATGTTCCATATGTGGCACAATTCGTGGAACGAGAGCGCTCTGATGCTAACTATTATCAAGAGATGTTAACAAACATAGGGAAACTTGCGGATGTAGCAGTGATGTTTGTTCCAGTGGCAGGTCAAGCGAAGGCTGGGACGAAAGCGGCGATAGAAGCAGGCAAACTAGCGGCAAAAGAAGGTTCAAAGCAAGTGATTAAGGAAAGTGCGAAAGCTGCCTCCATAGAAGTGGCAAAGGTTATGGCGAAAGAAGCAGGCAAAGAGATTGCTCAGAAAACAGGCGAGCAATTGATGAAGGAAAAGGCTGTTAAGGCACTGAAGCTACTGTCCTTTGAAGGAATTGGTGAAAAAATTGGTGCGGCGATCGACCATAATGAAGGAAAAACAATCCTTGTTGAGGATGGGGCAAATCGAAGTCAATTTTATAAGCAAAAATATGAAATTGAACAAACGTTTATGCAAAAAAAGAGAGAGTTAAATCAAAAAATTGCACAGCAAGCAAAGAGTGTTCAAGAGGCGAAGCTTCAAGAGCAGCAAAAGCAACAGCTGGAAGCATTGAAAGCCGAAAAAGAACGAAAACTTGTTGAGCTTCAGTCAAATCAGGAGAAAGCAATTCAACAAGCAATCGCAGATTCGTACAAAGCGATTGCTGAAGAGAAGATTTCTGTATTTATCAATGAGCAAATGGCCTTATTGGACAACTGGCTAACAGCGGAAAGCCTTCAAATCGAGCATGCGGTGAGCGCAGGGCTGCAGTCCTACTATAAAGGACAGTTTGAGGAGTTAGAACAACAGCTAACTCAGGTGGAATCGACTTATAAGGAAAATATAGAGGTACTTTTAGAACAAAAAGCACAACTAACAAAACAAGTGGATGTGTGCGAGGAATATCTTGGAGTCGTCGTTTCATGAAGAACATCTATTCATGGATAGATGCTCAAATGAAGCAAGCTGCTCTTTTGTCAAAAGAAGAGCAGGATCTATCTGTTTGGCACTATCTGTCACAGCTGGAACCACTTCCGGCTGTGGAAAAAGAGGAATCGGCTCAGCGAGGATTAACTTCTTTAGTAGAGCAAGATGAAAGAACTGTTTTGTTAGATCTAGACGAGGGGGATTTTGGGTTAGATCTAGCTAGTTACCTAGATGATGACGATTTTGGGTTAGATCAGGCTAGCTATTTAGATGACGAGGGAATTGGGTTAGATCATAGGGATTATTTGGATGAGGAGGACTTTGGACTTGATCAAGGGGAATATCTTGAGGATGAAGACCTTGAGGAAGATTCTCCATCCAAGCATGAAGAGCAGTCTAGTAATCTAGTAGATGCTGAGAATGAGAGCGGAGGGAAACCTCAGATTTTCATTCGAAAATATATTGCTGCATCGGCCGAACCATCTACGGTAGAGGAAGAGGTGCTGGCTGACTTGACTGGTGAATTAAAAATGAGAGCACTCGTTCATGTCATTGGTAAAAAGCAACTTCAAATTCAATTTCTATCAAGCTATATAAATCCCCATTGGGAAAATACATTTCCTGCTCCTTTCTCATTAATGGATTGGTTAAATGAATTTACGGGGGACATTGATGTAAACTACCATCACACCTTTACGATTCACCTTGATTCAGGGCCGGTGACGGAAGAAAGCTTTTTAGCGTTTATGAAGCTTAGAAGTGGCAGGGTAAAAATAGGCGTTCCACTTAAAGCACTCTTTTATTATACTTGGAGATTTAACTTTGACGAAAAAGCACAAACACCAGGAAATGAGAAGCGAGTGATTTACTTAATCGGTGAGAGGTTGGAGCGACAAGAGTTTAATCAGCTCATGGAGCCTGAAAGAAAGCAAGTCATCCTCATTGGAACCGATCAAGAGACACTAGTGAGGCAGAAAGAAAGACTTTCAACTCTTCCATCCGAAAGTCATGTGCATTTTTTCTCTTCTCTATCATTCTATGACCTCTATTTGTATATGAACGTTAATGAAGGAGCAGAGAAGGAGAATGTTGATGGTGCTGATAAAAGAAAAATCGATTTTCCAGTGTTTCTTCGTATGCAGCTAAATAACTGGGCAGAGCAAGGCCAAAACGAGGAAAAACTTAACCATTTAATTAGTGAAGTAATTCATGAGATGTGTAATGAATGGTGGTTAGAGCACTCTCCAGAGGATATTCTTTTAATGAAAAAAATCATAAAGGTGAGTGCTTGTTTTCAGACAAATGTGATACCAACAGTAAAAAGGATATATAAGTTGAATAAGCGAATGTTGGCTTATTTTAAGAATCAAGATTATGACACAAAACAAGCATTTTTTCTACAAATAGAGAAAGCATTAACGCCGATTTGCCAGTTGTTAAATGAAGGAGTCGGGGTGTCGAAATGAACAGACAGGATAAAATCGATTCGCTGTTTTACCCCTTGATTGAGATGGAAAGTTTTAATGAACAGCTCATTGAAAAATTATCTGTGAAATTCGGGCAATTAGAAAAGACCATTCCTGGCACGAAGCAAGGGTTTGGTGTGCTCATTCAGGCAATGGAACAGCTTGGGGTGGAAGAGCGTGCCATGGTCCTTATGCAGCTCTCAGAGTTTTATCTTTATTTTATCTCAAGTAAAAAAGTCAATGTAGATTCATTTAAAAAGAGCATTGATCAGAAGTCTAGGTTCGGTCGTTTATTATTCTCCTATGTGGACCAGTACCCAGAAGAGTTTATTGACGTGAACACTAAAGGAGAAAGTACAAAATGAATAAATCAAAATCAGCGATATTGATTCCTTTATCGGTTTTGATCATCTTTATGATGTATTCATGGAAGGATGGGGAACTACATGTACTCACCGTTGCTGGTGGACTAGTTGTTTCCATCCTTCTTTATGTAGTCATCGTAGAACTGATCAAGGGAATTCATTCATTTCAGCAAAATCAAAACAAGAACACCGAGGATGTTATCAGTCAAATGAGTCAGGATGCGACGACAATGGCTGAGCAAATGAAAGAGCTGCGAGAAGCAGTGGTGAGCAGTTCTACACTTCAGACTGAATTGTTAGAGAAAAATCGTCAAACATTAGCTAGTTCCCTGGTAATTGTCCAACAGAAGCTTGAAATTCTTTTAGAAGCGGAAAAGGAAGTAAAGAGCTCATTAAATGATGGGGTGGAAAAACTGTATAGATCCATCATTGAACAGGGAGAAGGACTTCAGGGAGTTTCTAAAAATATCCTTGATCAAATGAATCAAAACGCTAAGGATGCTAAAGCATACCAAGAGTCCGTCACAGAGAAAATCAATACGATTGGTGGAACAGTGGATCAACAAACTGAAATCTATCAATCTATCAATTCAAGCTTGGAAAGCATGAGCCAGGGTGTTGTTGAAGAATTGAAAGCGTTGGAGCAGCAGTCAGAAAGAGCGACCGAAGTTTTTGTGAAAACCATTCAAGAAAATGCGAATTCGCAGCAAGATGCTTTTACAAAGCAAATCACATTAGTTCTAGAAGAAATGAAAAACTTGGAAGAGTCCTCTCAATCGCTATTGAAGGAACAGCTTGATAGACAGTTAGAGAAATCTGATGCATTATTAGTGAACTTTAAGGATTCAGCTAACGAGCAACAGGAGAAAATCAGTGAACATATGTCTACTATTTTAGAAGAAATTAAAGGGAGTTCAACTGAACAGCTGCAATCACTTCAGCAATTGGCCCAAACGATAAAGGATGATGGACAAGAGTTGCAAGGATCATTCTTCGAAAACCTTTCTTCATATAAGGAAGGATTGCAGGATGTGATCACGATGATGAAGGAATCGGCTGTTACAGTCCAAGAAGAAATCATGAACCAGTCGGGTGAGCAGGTGAAAAAGATTGAAGAAGTGATTGAAGTGCTTAAGAACAATACATCTTCTTTCCATGAAAAAATGGACAACTATATGACAAGCGCACATGATTCAACGATTCATGCACAACAGCAGATGACAAACAGCACCATTGAACAAAGCCAAAAACTTGAGGATCTTTCGTCAGCGTTAAAAGACCGCTTTGAAGAAATGCAAGCGGGTGTCGCTAAGAGAATGGAAAACCAATACACAGCGGTTACAACGATTGTTGAAAAACTGAATGAAACGGTAGAAGGCTCACAAGCGAAGCTAGATGACTATACAAAACAACAGGTTGTAAAACTGAATGAAGTTGTAGAATTGACGAAAACTGA
The DNA here is from genome assembly GCF_052064465.1 of Niallia sp. HCP3S3_B10. Classification (NCBI taxonomy): domain Bacteria; kingdom Bacillati; phylum Bacillota; class Bacilli; order Caryophanales; family Bacillaceae; genus Niallia; species Niallia sp. HCP3S3_B10. The sequence continues at coordinate 12,270 of NZ_JBQHVO010000085.1, forward strand.
AACAGCAAAATCATTACAGGAATTGAAGACCCAAGGAAAAAATCAGCATGACCATATGCAACGCTTCTTAAAGGAATCAAAAGAGGAAGCTGTCAAAACTCGAGGCTCAATGGATCAGCATCATCGGAATGTATTGCGCGAGCTTGAAGGCTCATTAGCAAAAGTTGTGAAACATCAAATCGAAGAAAATAAAGTTATTGTTCAAAGAACTTCTGATGTGATCAACCAGTTTTCAAGTTTCCATAAAGAATTGATCTCAGAGCATCAAAAGCAACTACAGCTAGCGAGTGGTCAACAAGAAAAGCTTAAAGCTCAGGTGGATGATTTTAGAGACTTGTTGATTCCACTAACAGATCTTCACCATAATCTTCAGGCAATGTCGAAGGAAGAGTACAAAAAGCTATATGAAACGATGGAAATACTTTCATCCACGCTCGTTGACACGATTGAATCAAAAAACAGCTTGCGAACACATATAGTAAGGATGCAGGATGAGATGCTGCAGAAGTTAAGGTAAAAGAAGCACGAAGGTTCTCACACTTTCTTGGAGGCGCGAGAACCGTCCCTATCGTTCTATCAACCAATGCATTATACTCTACCCAAAACAAGAAGTTGAACAAGAACTTCCAATCTGGGAAGTTTTCGACACAAATAAAATAATAGAAATGCGGGCGGTTGATTGACAGTTGTGAACGGACTGCTGAGGACTTAAGGGAGATATTATAGGTCCAAAAAGTTAATAAGATAGGATGTTATTTTTCGAAAATGTTTTACATTAATCGAATTTTTATGTAATTTCTATCCCAACACCGATATTCTTGGTGAAAACAAGTTAATTTAAAAAACAGTAAAACATCAACAAACGTTGATATACAATGTTTGTTGGTGTTTTTGTATCTTGGAAAGATGGTTGAAAAGCTTCTATATAGTAATATATAGAACATTTTGTTAATATTATTGTCTTTTCTATCCGACTTTCATCAATAAATTCATTTATTAAACCATTAGAACAACTATGGATACTACTAATGTAATTTCTTATAATATCCAAAATATGCTAATATATTGACATAGGACCTATTGCTTATGAGGAGGGAAATTATGTCAACGAAGGCTGAAGGCTTAATAAATTGGCTTATAAAATATAAAATACCTTTTCAGCTATCCAAACATTTATGAGCTACGTAGAGAAAGACATAAAAGCAATTACAGCTGCATGTTCCCTCTCGTTTAGTAATGGAATAACGGAAGGGCATGTTAAACGACTCAAAACCATTAAAAGAATGATGTATGGACGTACGAGCAGCAAGCTATTAACACAAAGAGTATTATTAACTTTATAGGGAAAATGTTTTTCTGAAAAAACATTAAAATTCCTTCCTATCCAGACATATACGTTTTCACCAAAAGTGCGTAAGAACCAGAAAATGACACAGTTTCTGCTCATTTAAGTGACACACCTTACTGGAAGTTAGATTAAAACCAATATCATTTGACATGGGGCCTCTACGAACATGATTCTCTTATAAAACGAAGCCACACAAGGATTTTTCCTAATTGACTAAGGCTATCCTGTACGCTCCTTCATGTAAAATCCACGTATCTAACTGGAAAAGAGTGTCCCAATTTATCAAGCGAAAAGTGTTTCATCCCTTTCAAGCGGCCACAGCGCTAAGGAATCCTTTTCTATATATTGAGAATATGAGGTCGGATTTCCATATTTTTAATTCCTGCTTTTATAGAATAGGGATATAGTAGGTAGACTAACGCGTCACGATTTTTTTGTCAGACCGATCATTTAATAAAAATTGATTTTATTTACTTGGTGTATGTTTTAGGTATAAAGTAGTATGTTCTTTCATTTTCCATTATAATGGAGTATATGGATGGAAAATTATAGAATAGTAGACTGGGGTGTTTAAAGTGGGTTTTTTAAGAGAGTTAGGGAAATTTACAGGAAAAGCTACTGGATTTGTAGTAGGGGGAGCTGTAAATGTGGTAGGTGAAGTAACGGGAAGCAAATTCATTAAAGAAGTAGGTGAGGGAGTTAAGCAGGCTTCTGAATTTGCTGGTGATACATTAGGACAAGTTGCTGATGGAGCATGGAATACAGCTGCTGGTATTATTCAGAAGGACGATGATAAAATTGAAAATGGATTAGGAGATATAGGAAATTCTGTTTCACGTACTGCTAAAGGTGTTTATTGCACTGCCAAGAATACATACAAAAATGGAAAAGACATCTATGATGGATTTAAATATAATGATGATGAAAAAATTAAAAATGGTACAGTAAATATTGCAAAGACTGTAGCTGTTGGTGCATTAGCAGTTGGAGTGGTTGATATAGTTGATGGAGTAGATATTGGTGATCCTACAGGAGATAATCATAGTTTAGCAGATGCAGGAAGTCCAGAAATAGATTCTAATGGATCAGATTCCAATTTGGAGGCACAAGCTGATATAAATCAATCAAATGAAAATCCTGGAATAAATCATGTGGAACCACATTGGAGAACTCTCTCTGACGGAAGAGAGATATATGTTGATGGAGATGGTAACCCTAACACTCAATTAACTACAGAAGAGGGTGGAGGTTGGATTAGAACTAATCCAGATGGAGATCCAAATAATAATTTGAATTCGTAAACAATTATAACTCTTTTTATGAGGGATACATAAAAAGGACTCCTAATCTATTTTACCTATGTCTGTGTTAATTTCAAAGATACATAAATTTATAAATTCCTGCAGATTATGTTTTAATGGAGCTAATTATGGACGGACAATTATTAAGGCAAGCTCTAGTTAGATGGATAGTCTACACTTAGCTGGACAGATATTTTAAGGTCAAGGAGAATGAACAGATTAAGCTGCAGTACATGTTAAATCTTGTGGAAAAATTGAAAGAAGAGATATGGTAATTAGAGTTGATGATTTTATAAAGATTACAATAGATTTTATGACATTTTTATAGATGGATTTTTTAGTATCTTATCTTTGAAATCTAACTGGGAAATAGTGAATTTATGTTTAAAATAAAGATGATTTATGAAGTTTCTTAATAAAAATTATGGCCTCCACCGTGGCATCCATATGGCAACAAACTTAAAATAAGAAGAAATAATTTATAATTACTAAAAGCTATGAAATCAGACCCTCCGTATGGACAAATGTCCATGGGAAGGGTCTGATCCCATATTCAAGATATGTTTAGAAAAAGGGGCCGAACCATACGGTGTGTTAGTCACCAAAGTGGCGCACCCAATGTGGTGAATCCTTGATTATAAACTAAGTTCTAGAGTGTTAAGTGTAAAACAATCAACCCTGTAAATTACTGGTTAATCCGAAGAAATCTTTATAGAACGCGTCAGAAAACGACTGCTTGAATTTAATCAATGGGAGGAATTTGTTTGAAACAGGATTTTTTAAAGTTAATTTCTATTTTAATTGGGCAGGAACCTGGACATTTAGTGTCAGATAATCAGGAGAAACTTCACAACTTAAGTAAGCGATTTAATGAGACGTTACAAATTACTAGAGTGGAAGAGAGATTTCATACAGAAATGATGTATGAAGGCAAAAATTGCTTAATTCCACCGGTTCCGTTTGCTAGTACAAACAAGCAAGACGAACCGTTAGCTTTTGCTTTTTTGGGCTTAAACCCTAAATTGTTTTTACATAACGAAACAACCATTAATGAAAAGCGTAATGCCGGCAATACTTGGGAGCAATATGCTACTTCCTATACCACCAATCAACGGAATGAACCGAATATCGGCAATTTTTATCGGAAACTAACAATTTTAATGGAATCTTTAAAGAATAAGAGATTGGTAACTTGGTCCGAATTTAATCAAGGTTGTAAAAATGCTGAGGAGAAACTAGTAAGATATTTAACAGCTGTTGAGAGGGATCCTATTTTTGTAGGAGAATTTATTCCGCTTCATTCTTCCAAGATTAAAGCATATGATAAAAGAACAGTTCAAATGCTGAGTCAAAAAGTGAAGGAATATGAGCCTTATTTAACAGAGCTTTTTACTATTATTTCTAACAAACTATGTCCAAATGGATGGCTCATCACAAATGGAAAAGCTTCTAGTGCTGCATTAGAAATATTCATTGAAAATCATTTCCTTAATGGCCACTTTTCTAAGATTCTCGATAAAAGGGATGAGGGTTATACTTGCTATGAATGGGAGCATAATGGTGTTTATCGAAAAGTTCTTCTTTTGCACCAATTTTTGGGGATAAGAGGAGGGAAGTTGAACAGTTATTATGATATTGAAATCATGCTACATAATGTTCTAAAAGCATTTGATCTATCCCATACTAGTCAGGTTAGGGATATGTGGGAAACGGATGGAATTTGGAATGAGGAATTGGAAATAGAGATAGAGGAAGAGGAAGCTTCTATAGAGATTGAAGAAGAGGGTTTCATGCAAGCTATAGAAAATGGATATGAAAGTTTTGGTCAATATGCAGAATTAGCCGGGAAAATTGATCAATTTATTGTAAACGAAATGACTCATTCTGCTTATCGAATGAAAAATATTACGGGTGGTGTGGGATACCACGAGAGCCCTGATGGTAAAATGAACAGCTTTGCCAAATTATTTAATCACAAACACCCTTTTCTTCTCCTGCGTTTTGGGAAAAAATCAGAGGGGGATCATAAAGGCATCGTAAAGCAAATAGAATTTGATCGAAAACTTGGACTTCAACCAAGAAGAAATCTAGCAAACCTTTATAATTATCCTAATGAAGCCTTTGTTTATTTGGAGAACCTTGCAAAGCATAACAATGAAATAACATGGAAATTTGTTAAGAAAAATATTAATGAGGCTTTTGGTGTTTATTATAAAAAAGAATAAAAATGGATCTTTATATTAATTGCTCAACTTTCGCAGAGTGATATCGGCAAATAAGCCTTGATATAATTAGGAAGGCCAGCGATCCACTGTTCAAGTTGACTTTGAATTATTTTTTTGATTTTCTTATTCGTTTGTTTAAGTGCATCTTGAAGAAGCTCGATCAATTGCTGTAATGCGACAGCCCAATCAAGTTCATTTACTTCATCGCATAATTCGTAAAACAGACCACCTATTGTGCGTTGATCGGTATTACAGCGATTCTGCCACGACAGAACGATAAAACGAGAAAACACAATCGTTGTATGGCAAATAAGCGCGTCATATGAACGGCTTTGGAATTCTTTTTCAAGTTTCAAAAGAGATTTGGCCGCCTTAAAGAATACCTCGATATCCCAGCGCATTCCATAGATTCGGACGATCTCCTGTTCTGAAAGAGTGCAGTCTGTGCTGAGGATGGCAAGCCAGTCGCTTTTCTTATTTCTGTTTTGAATGAATACCACTTTAATTGGTGTTCCATTAGCCATCATCGTATGGATGGAACGAAGAATTCCTTTCTTGGATTGAATGGGTCCAGCTAGGCGGTATAGTTGCTTTAAAGAAACCATCTCCCCGTTTA
>NZ_JBQHVO010000086.1:0-17649 GCF_052064465.1 Niallia sp. HCP3S3_B10
GAATATATTTAAAACCATAAATAACTAATATGAAAAAGTAGCTTTATTTAAGAGCTAAATTAGAGATTGTTCGTCTTTAAAGATTAGTTATATAGATTTGTCCCAGCCTCTTATATTCAATTGGCTAAGCCTGTAATTTTCAAAGATGTCTTACGTAAATCAATATAGGAGTCCTCTTGACGAACAAGCGGGAGATGTGGTTCATTTTGATGGATAAAGATAATTTCTGCTGTTTCGTTATTGGATAAAGTAACCTTTTTAAAGAGTTGCTTTCTCATAATAAAATTTGTAAATGGAATGACAATGGCAGGATTTAATGCATTTCCATATGATTCATTCACTAATTCATTGATCGCTTCAAAGTAGGTTTTCTTTTCTTTATGGGTGTGTGAGGAACACATGCTATTAAACATGTCTGCAACCGAAACAATTTGAACTAAGAATGGAATATCCTTTTCTGTTCGATGAGATGGATAGCCTTTTCCATTTATTTTTTCATGATGCAATAGAGCAGTTCTCGATATTAATATATCTAATTGAGAAATCTGAAATAAAATACTTTTTCCATAGATTGTATGTTTTTGAATTTCCTTATATTCTTTTTGCGTTAAGCGATCTTGCGCTTGTAAAATGGATGGATCAACTTTTAGCATGCCGATATCATGGAATAGTCCCATTTGGCTTAGGAGGTAACATTCCTTCCTAGCTAATCCTAAAACCTTGCCTATGATTGCTGAAATAATTCCAACATTAATACTATGCTGATAAATATAATTCTCAGGTTCTACTTCCTTATGGATAATATCTAAAATTGCTAATTCTTGAAGGGAAAAATCAATTGCTTTTTCATAGGTATGAAGAAGTCTATCCACATTATCATTTTGCTGTTCGATAATGGAATGGAAGGTTTCTTTCACTTCATCTATTAAAGTAGAAAATTCTTTATTTTCGGAGGAAAGAGAGGCTTCTTCAGTCGGATTAATCACATCAAATGGATTTACCTGATGTTTTGTGAGTAATTCCACATGTTTTTTCGTAAGAGTGGAGCCTTTTTTGAGTAGAAATAAACCTTCAATGGAGTTAGAATAAACATCTTCTTTTATTCGATATCCGGTAATATCAGCAGTTACTTTTTCCATGTCTTTTGTCTCCTTTAATTCATGCTATTTTGCTACGTCACATCCCCTTATTAGTAAATATTACCTTACCTCCAGCAAGGATAAAACAGACTTTATGACCAGTTGGAATAATCCTAAATACCTATTTTAGTAGAAATCACTAGGGACTAAGGTCTTTAGCAATGTTTTCCTATTATAATTACTATATATTTAACCGAAAAGAATAGAAGAAATTGGGCATTTTTAGTAGATTCAAAGAGAGGGGAATACACAAATGTATAGAAATCAGCTGAAAGAAAGCAATACATTTTATGTACATAATAAAAAAGAATATCAAAAACATTTAGATTTTATCCATAATGAATTGATAAAGTTTCCTACCATAAATATACCTAATCAACATAAAGTAATTAAAAATCAGGATTTGGAAGATTGGATAGTAGAAAAACTAAGTCCAAAAGACATTGCAGAAATTATCTTTTTATTAGAAAACGCCAAAAAAAGAGCATCCTCTCTGGAATCAATTTTTCAAGTAATTGCAACAAGTTTATTACAAAATTCATAAAGAAATTATCTATTCTCGTCTTACTATCACAAGGCTTCTCACTTGTTTCACTATGGTGACAACTATATAATAATAGATATTTATTTTAAATGCCTTTAATTGATTCCAAAAACAAGTAGGGAATTGACTAAAAAAGTTGTGGATACTTCCATTACTCTAAATGGGAAAACGATTGTATAGATGAGTGAGGAAGGTTTGTTTCTTGTATTAGGAGGAGAAAATAGTTGGAACAATGTATGAAAAGCCTATATACCTATTTATATGATCATCTTGTAGACATGCGTGAGGAATGGCTGAGCACAATAGAGAATAGTACATCTAATTATTATTCAATCAATAAATCCTCAGACAGTATGGAAGAACTAGTTACAGCACACCAAATACTCTTAGAAAATGTAATTAAGGTATTTATTGAGGAAGAGGAAGTATATTCAGCCAATATTTCTAAATGGGCTGTTAAAGTTGCGGAAAAGCGGGCAAAAGATTTGGTTCCTATTCTGGAATCGATTGAACAGCTTAACACAGTTAAAGAAATTCTTTTATCATATGTTGAAAAATTTTCTGCAGAAACTACTGATCAATTAACGATAACGACACTGTTTGAATGGATACGATTAGTACAATATGCATTTGATCTATTTGTAAATATCTTTATTGGCTCTTATGATGAATACAAATTTCAGCAATTGACAGCACAGCAAGAAACCATTTATGAATTAAGCAGTCCAGTGATTCCCATAACAAAGGGGATTGGGGTGCTTCCATTAATTGGAGATATTGATACAAAGAGGGCACAATTAATCATGGAAAATACTTTGAAGGAATGCAATGAAAAACGCTTTAATCATTTATTCATTGATTTATCAGGAGTACCTCTTATTGATACAATGGTTGCACATCAAATTTTTCATGTTATACATGCACTGCGTTTAATTGGTGTAAAAGGGTATCTTTCTGGATTAAGGCCAGAGGTGGCGCAAACAGCCATACAATTAGGTGTAGACTTTAGCCAAATTCCGATATTTAATAATTTAGCAAGTGCTCTTGAAAGATTTGGGTTAATGGTTAATGAAACGAAATTTGTTTAAATAGAGGTGTATGTAGATGGGGAAATATCTAGCTGCACTATTTTTTCCATGCTTATTAGTAATACTTTTTTCAAAAGCTACCTATTATCCAATTATTGGATTAATTTTAACTGTCGCCTTAATTGCTGCTTCTGTGTATAAAGGATATACTGATACATTTCTATTAATTGTTGTGGATGCATTTTCTATGACGATTGGATATATGATTAGCAGAAGATGGAAAGAGAAAGTAGCGAATAAATAATGTTTAGGCTACATTTCAAAAAGTATTAAAAAAGAATAGAAAAGAAGAATGACTAAACGATTTTACGTCGATAAAGATGATAGGTATTTTCGTATAGTCATTTTTTTTTTGAAATTTAGTATCCATAGAAAAATTGCTGATGAAATAAATAGAATGTTTGTTCTCTTTTTGTGGTTTGAAATAGGTGGTTTGTGGTAGAATGGTGATATGTTGATTACATAAGTAGGAAATTATAAAAAAAGACTTTAATACGAACGTCGAATTTTGAAATTTTGTTTATTTTAAAAGCCTCCTGGTACCCGCATAAATCCTATAACGGTGAGACCACGCATTCCCTTACTTTCCTCTGGGAGAATGTAAGTATATGGAGTGAAATGGAATGAACAAGTTTTTTGTGTTTAACTCTATAAAACAACAAAGGTTATGAAAATAGCTTGTAATAGATATGCCTAAACATAAAGGACCAACGGACGTATGAATAAAAAGAAGTGCATATAGATCGGAGGATGGTTTAGTGAATCATGATTTTGAATTAGTTTCAAAGTATACGCCTCAAGGAGATCAGCCGGGAGCAATAAAAAAACTAGTATCAGGAATTAAAGAAGGCGAAAAAATTCAGACATTGCTAGGTGCGACTGGGACTGGTAAAACCTTTACAATTAGCAATGTTATTAAAGAAGTAAAGAAGCCAACGTTAATCATTGCTCACAATAAAACACTAGCTGGCCAATTATATAGTGAATTTAAAGAGTTTTTCCCAAATAATGCAGTAGAGTATTTTGTCAGCTATTATGATTACTATCAACCAGAAGCATATGTCCCGCAAACGGATACGTTTATCGAAAAGGATGCCAGCATCAATGATGAAATTGATAAGCTTCGCCATTCTGCAACATCTTCCTTGTTTGAAAGAGATGACGTTATTATTATTGCCAGTGTTTCTTGTATTTACGGTTTAGGTTCTCCAGAGGAATATCGAGAAATGGTTGTTTCCTTAAGGACTGGTATGGAATTAGAAAGAAATCAACTGCTTCGTAAACTAGTTGATATCCAATATGATCGAAATGATATCGATTTTAAACGGGGGACTTTCCGTGTTCGTGGAGATGTTGTTGAAATTTTCCCCGCTTCTCGTGATGAACATTGTATTAGAGTAGAATTTTTTGGAGATGAAATTGATCGGATTCGTGAAGTAGATGCATTAACTGGCGAAATATTAGGAGAACGGAATCATATTGCCATCTTTCCTGCTTCTCACTTCGTAACAAGAGAAGAGAAAATGAAAGTGGCGATTGAGAACATTGAAAAGGAATTAGAAGAACAATTAGAAAAACTAAGGGAAAATAATAAATTATTAGAGGCACAACGTTTGGAACAGCGCTCTCGCTATGATCTTGAGATGATGAGGGAGATGGGGTTCTGTTCGGGAATAGAAAACTATTCAAGACATTTAACATTAAGACCTCCTGGCTCAACACCTTACACTTTATTGGATTATTTTCCAAAAGATTTTCTTCTTGTCATTGACGAATCACATGTTACACTTCCGCAAATTAGAGGAATGTATAATGGGGACCAGGCAAGGAAAAGTGTGCTAGTAGAGCATGGCTTTCGCTTGCCATCTGCACTTGATAATCGCCCGTTAACCTTTGGAGAATTTGAACAGCATATAAATCAAATGATCTGTGTTTCTGCAACGCCTGGTCCGTATGAAATGGAGCATACGCCGGTAATGATCGAACAAATCATTCGGCCAACTGGATTACTTGATCCAACTATTGACGTTCGTCCAATTGAAGGACAGATTGATGATCTAATTGCTGAGATTCATGAAAGAATTAAACGAAATGAACGGGTGCTGGTAACGACGCTTACGAAAAAAATGTCAGAGGATTTAACGGATTATCTGAAAGAAATCGGCATTAAAGTACAATATTTACATTCTGAGGTGAAAACGTTAGAACGGATTGAAATCATTCGAGAATTACGTCTCGGCAAATATGATGTTCTCGTAGGGATTAACTTATTACGGGAAGGATTGGATATTCCAGAAGTATCATTAGTCACTATTTTAGATGCTGATAAGGAAGGGTTCCTTCGTTCGGAACGATCTTTAATTCAAACAATCGGACGTGCAGCAAGAAATTCGAATGGGCATGTTATTATGTATGCAGATAAGATGACGCATTCAATGGAAGTAGCAATAAGTGAAACGAAAAGACGGAGAGAAATCCAAGAGAAATATAATGAAGAACATGGTATTACTCCGCAAACGATTCAAAAAGGTATTCGAGATTCCATTCGTGCTACGCAAGCAGCAGAAGAACCAGAAGAATATGCAACTTCTGTTAAACTTGATAAATTGACGAAAAAGGAAAAAGAGGCAATGATTGCCCAAATGGAGAACGAAATGAAGGAAGCAGCAAAAGCTCTGAATTTCGAAAGAGCTGCAGAGCTTCGCGATTTATTGCTTGAATTAAAGGCGGAGGGGTGAGCAAAAAATGGCAATGGATAAACTTATTGTAAAAGGTGCAAGAGCAAATAATTTAAAAAATATTGATATAACTATTCCAAGAGATCAATTAGTAGTCATAACTGGTTTATCTGGTTCCGGGAAATCTTCTCTCGCTTTTGATACCATTTATGCAGAAGGACAAAGAAGATATGTTGAATCTTTATCCGCATACGCGCGACAGTTTTTAGGGCAAATGGATAAGCCAGATGTAGATTCGATTGAAGGACTGTCCCCTGCTATTTCCATCGACCAGAAAACAACTAGCCGAAATCCACGCTCTACAGTTGGAACAGTAACTGAAATCTATGATTACTTAAGACTATTATTTGCAAGAGTAGGAAGACCAACTTGCCCAGAGCATGGAATTGAAATATCTTCCCAGACAATTGAACAGATGGTTGATCGCATTCTAGAATATCCTGAAAGAACTAGACTTCAAGTGCTCGCTCCGGTTGTATCAGGGAGGAAGGGATCCCATGTAAAAGTGCTGGAAGATGTGAAAAAGCAGGGATATGTTCGATTACGAATCGATGGAGAAATGTTTGAAATTGGTGATGATATTTCCTTAGATAAAAATAAGAAACATAATATAGAAGTAGTAATTGATCGCCTTGTAGTGAAAGAAGGGATTGCTGCAAGACTGGCAGATTCTCTTGAATCCGCATTACAATTTGGGAATGGAAAAGTGATTATCGATGTAATTGGGGAGGAAGAATTGCTTTTTAGCGAGCATCATGCTTGTCCGATTTGCGGATTCTCTATTGGGGAATTAGAGCCAAGACTGTTTTCCTTCAATAGTCCATTTGGAGCTTGTCCTGATTGTGATGGTCTCGGAAATAAACTAGTAGTAGATGTTGATTTAGTCATTCCTAATTGGGATTTGACTCTAAAAGATAATGCGATTGCTCCATGGGAATCTATTAGTTCTCAATACTATCCTCAGCTCCTTGAAAGTGTATGCAACCATTATGGCATTGATATGAACATACCCGTAAAGGATATTCCTAAAAATCTAATGGATAAGATTCTTTATGGATCAGGCAAAGAATATATTCACTTTCGATATGAAAATGACTTTGGCCAAGTTAGAGAAAATGATATTCAGTTTGAAGGTGTTATAAGAAATATCGAAAGAAGATTTAAGGAAACAAGCTCTGATTATATTCGAGAGCAAATGCAAAAATACATGGCTGAACAGCCTTGTCGTACATGTAAAGGCTATCGGTTAAAGAAAGAAGCATTAGCAGTATTAATTAATGGCCAGCATATAGGAAAAATCACGGAAAAATCAGTTGTTGAGTGCTATCAATTTATGGAGCAGGTTGATTTAACTGAAAAGGAAAAACAAATTGCGAACTTGATTCTTAGGGAAATAAAAGAGAGAGTCGGATTTTTAATAAATGTTGGTTTAGATTATCTGACTTTAAGTAGAGCAGCGGGAACTCTATCTGGAGGCGAAGCGCAAAGAATTCGTTTGGCAACACAAATTGGATCAAGACTTACAGGCGTACTTTACATCTTAGATGAACCTTCTATCGGTCTTCATCAAAGAGACAATGATAAATTAATTGATACATTAAGACAAATGAGAGACATCGGAAATACATTGATTGTTGTAGAGCATGATGAAGATACAATGATGGCAGCAGATTATTTAATCGATGTTGGTCCTGGTGCGGGCGTACATGGAGGAGAAATTATTTCTGTCGGAACACCAGATGAAGTAATGAAGGATCCTCAATCGATAACAGGTCAATATTTATCTGGAAAAAAATTCATTCCACTACCATTAGAGAGAAAACAAAGTGATGGTAGATTTATTGAAATAACTGGGGCGAAAGAAAATAATTTAAAAAATGTAAATGTAAAAATCCCCCTTGGAATGTTTATCGCCGTCACTGGTGTTTCAGGGTCTGGAAAAAGTACGTTAATTAACGAGATTCTTCATAAAGGCTTAGCACAAAAGCTGAATCGCGCAAAAGCAAAGCCAGGCCAGCATAAAGAAATTAAAGGAATCGACCAGTTAGAAAAAGTTATTGATATTGATCAGTCTCCAATTGGACGAACTCCAAGATCAAATCCTGCGACTTACACCGGAGTGTTTGATGATATTCGGGATGTTTTTGCGACGACTAATGAAGCTAAAGTACGTGGATATAAAAAAGGACGCTTTAGTTTTAATGTAAAGGGCGGAAGATGTGAGGCTTGTCGTGGAGATGGAATCATAAAAATTGAAATGCATTTCCTTCCAGATGTGTATGTTCCATGTGAAGTATGTCATGGAAAACGATACAATAGAGAAACATTGGAAGTAAAATATAAAGGGAAAAACATTTCAGATGTCTTGGGTATGACAGTAGAAGATGGAGTAGCTTTCTTTGAAAATATCCCTAAGATTCATCGTAAGCTTCAAACAATTGTTGATGTTGGTTTAGGTTATATTAAACTCGGACAACCAGCAACTACTTTATCAGGTGGGGAAGCGCAAAGGGTCAAATTAGCATCTGAATTACACCGCCGTTCTACTGGCAAGTCCTTTTATATTTTAGATGAGCCGACGACAGGCTTACATGTTGATGATATTTCAAGATTATTGATCGTGCTTCAAAGATTAGTCGAAAATGGCGATACAGTACTCGTTATTGAACATAATCTGGATGTAATAAAGACTGCAGATTATATTATCGACTTAGGTCCAGAAGGCGGAGATAAAGGTGGTACTATTTTAGGAACAGGTACGCCAGAAGACATTGCAGACCTTAAAGGATCCTATACGGGGAAATATTTAAAGCCAATCTTGAAGAGAGATCGACTAAGAATGAAGAATCATATAGAAGAAGCAGAAAAGATTGCTACAACTTAATATAGGATAAAGGGATGGGGACAGTAGAAGAGTCGATTAGTTTATAGCAAAGCAGACTTCCTATAAAATGGCCCTGTCCCTTTTTTATTTCTTCCACAGAATTCTTCTGAAATGAAAAATAATGACATAAAATAAAAAAGATTATTAGCTTTAAGTAAATAGATAAATAAAAGGATTGAAACTTTTCGGAGGGATAATTCGTATTAGAATGAAGAGATGATAATTTTGAATGCTAATGGTTGATATCCAGAATTAATTAGAGTAGACATCAACGGACTCTATTGCAAAAAAATGAAATTATTATGCAAACAGCATTTTTATCACAATTTTAATTGTAATTTCCATCATTAATCTTAAATAATATCTTAAAAATACAGCCAATCATTTCATAATTCACAGAGTATCATTAAAAACCGTTTTGTAGTTTATGGCTAAGCATTAGCAAATTATTTTTAAATGTTGAAAACAGAATAAAACAGTTTAGTTAATTTTGAGGAGGATTTTAAGTGGCTGACGAGAGAAAACGAATTTTAGAGTTAGTTGAAAGTGGAAAATTGACAGTGGATGAAGCATTAAAGCTAATGGAAAAGGTTGATGAAGTAAGTGAGAAGAAATCCTTAAATGAAGAAGAAAAGAAGATATTAGAAGATTTTCATGAAGAAGCAAAGTTCCATGAAAAAAAGAAAGAAACAAATTCAAATTATGGATTTAACTTTCAAGCAGCAAAAGATAAACTTTTTGATTTTGTTGATACAACGATAAAGAAGGTAAAAGAAGTAGACCTTGATTTGAACTTTGGTCATTTTGAAGAAGTTTCTCACATATTTCAGTACAATAATATTTCACCAAAGAAACTGGATATTGATATTCCTAATGGAGAAGTTGAGCTCATTCCATGGGATCAAGAAGAAGTTAGTATTGAGTGTAAAGCAAAGGTATATAGAGTTAATTCTTTGGAAGAAGCAAAAAAGGTGTTTTTAAAGGAAATACAAGTGATTGTAGATGATGAACAATTAGTAGTCAAAACAAATCATAAATGGATGAAGGTAAAAACTCAAGTTTATGTTCCTAAAAAGTCCTATGAATCAACCATCATTCGCTTATTTAATGGACCGATTACAACATTTGATATAAAGGCGGAAAAATTGTATGCTAAAACGGCTAATGGTAAAATAACGCTAAATGCAGGTGAAAATACAAAAGTAGAAGCAGATGCAGCGAATGGCAGTATAAAAGTTGATAAAGGAAACATCCAGAAACTTGATGCAGAAACGATTAATGGTTCGATTGCAGTGGATGGGTACTTTAATAAAGTGGATTTACAATCCTTTAATGGAAGTATTTCATGTACAAATCATGCCGAAAATTGTGAAGTTTTAGAGTTCCAAGGGACTACAGGGAGTATTGAGGTAAGCTTGCCAGAAGCATTAGCCGTTAGTGGTGTATTAAAAACGAATTTTGGCGGCTTTAATGTAGAGTTAGAGGGTATTCAAATAATTGAAGAGAAAAGTGAAGTACTTCAAAAAACGTTACAATTTAAATCAATACAATCAAGTGATCATCATACAAAAATGGAAGCAAACACAAAAACTGGATCGATAAAGGTTAAAAAAATTGAAAAAGCAGGCAATTAATTTTATAGGAAAAACCGATAATTAATTAATCGATAGTTGATATAGAGAATAAAAGAATGTGCGAATGCTAATTATATCACTTATCGTATTTTTACCACTCTTAACGGTCAGTACCATTACCTCCTATCGACTGAGAAGAATTCATGGGAGAAAGGCGGGAAATCAACTGTCCGTAAAGGTCCGATTGGTTCAACTTAACCATCAGTGGGGAAGTTTCTTTATCGGTTTTTACTATGCAGAATGAGGAGCAATAAGAATGAGATGGATAATAGGGATATTAATTAATGCTATCTTCTTTGTGGCATTAGCCGGTTTATTTCAGGATTACTTTTATTTATCAGGAATCGGTGCTGCAATTGGTGCTAGTGCCGTTTTATCTCTGCTAAATATTATTGTAAAACCAATTTTAATATTATTGACATTACCTGTGACAATATTATCGCTAGGACTATTTTTATTTGTCATTAATGCGATCACACTGTCATTAACAGACAGATTGATGGGGAGCAGTTTTGAAATATCAAGTTTTAGTATGTGCTTACTTTTTAGCATTTTCCTATCGATTTGTAATATAATTGTTCAAAATACTGTCCTTCGTGGAGAAAAAAGGTAAACGCTGCTAAGTAAAGGGGGAAAACTATTTCCTGCTTTATTGGCAGTTTTTTTATGTTCCAAATTAATGAATGGGAAGTAGATTTAATCTGCAGATATTAGCACATTCATTATGAAAACAGCCATAATAATGGACATTATTGGCTTCATAATAGCATAACTGCTACCCATTTCCACTAACAGTATGTAAACGAGGACCTATAAGTAGTCTTGTTTTCCTAATATTTTGATTGAATTCTGGCATATATTTATCTTTTAATGCTAAAATAAAGTGAATATGGAATTCTAAATAATGACTAAAATTAAACAGTTTTGTTCTGTTTATAAAACGAACAGCAAAGACCTTTAAAGGAGGAGCTTCATGGCGGCAAAAGTATTAATAAAAGATGTTATTGAAGAGTTTGATTTAGAAATTGTAAGTGGAGAAGAAGGAATTAATCGACCGATTACGGTTAGTGATATATCAAGACCTGGTTTAGAAATGGCAGGCTACTTTAACTACTATCCAGCTGAGCGTGTTCAGTTGCTAGGAAAGACAGAGCTTACATTTGCTCAACGTTTAAGTGATGAAGATCGAGCAAATCGATTAACAAAATTATGTAGTGATACAACTCCAGGTATTATCATCACTCGTAATATGGAAGTGCCACCACAGTTAATAGAGGCATCTGAAGAGCTGGCTGTACCAGTATTGCGGTCCAAGCATAAAACATCACTTTTTTCTAGTAGACTTACAAATTTCCTGGAAAGAAAACTTGCACCTACTACAGCGGTTCATGGTGTCCTCGTTGACATCTATGGCGTAGGGGTTTTAATTACGGGGAAAAGTGGTGTTGGTAAAAGTGAAACAGCACTTGAGCTTGTTAAGCGTGGTCATCGATTAGTTGCTGATGATTGTGTGGAGATTAGGCAAGAAGATGAGAATTTAATTGTTGGAAGTTCACCAGAGCTAATTGAGCATCTATTGGAAATTCGCGGATTAGGAATTATAAATGTCATGACTTTATTTGGAGCTGGTGCTGTACGCACACATAAGAAAATCTCCTTGGTTATGTCATTGGAATTATGGGAGCAGAACAAGCAATATGACCGTTTAGGGCTAGACGAAGAGAAAATGAAAATAATTGATACGGAAGTAACAAAGCTTACGATTCCAGTCCGTCCAGGTCGAAACTTAGCTGTCATTATTGAAGTAGCAGCAATGAATTTCCGATTAAAACGAATGGGTGTAAATGCAGCAGAACAGTTTACCAATAAATTGAATAATGTTATTTCTGACGAAAAAAATTAAAGAAATGTAACTAAAGGAATGAATGGTAAAGTGAAAATACACTTTTTTCTCAAGCCTTTAAAAGAAACACATGGGAAATAGGAGGAAATCTGATGGAAGATATACAACCAATCGATCCAATTGCTTTTTCATTAGGACCAATTGATGTCAGATGGTATGGACTTATTATCGGTTCTGGATTAATTCTTGCTCTTATTATTGCAATGAGAGAAGGAAATAGAAGAGGACTAGGAAAGGATGACTTTCCAGATTTAATGTTATGGGCTATTCCAATCTCTATTATATGTGCGAGAATTTATTATGTCATCTTTGAATGGAGCTATTATAAAGATCACCTTGGTGATATTCCAAAAATTTGGAATGGAGGTATCGCTATTCATGGTGCCTTAATTGGAGCTGTTGTCACTACCTATATTTTTACAAAGAAAAAGGGAATTCCTTTCTGGAAAATAATTGATATAGCAGCGCCAAGTCTTATCCTTGGACAAGCAATTGGCCGCTGGGGCAACTTTATGAATCAAGAAGCACATGGTGGGGAAGTAACACGTTCCTTCTTAGAAGGACTTCGTTTGCCGACCTTTATTATTGATCAGATGTATATTAACGGAACTTACTACCATCCTACTTTTTTATATGAATCATTATGGAATATAATTGGATTCGTGATTTTACTAGCTTTACGTAAAGTTAATTTACGAAGAGGAGAAATATTCTTATCCTATGTCATTTGGTATTCGATTGGAAGATTCTTTATAGAAGGCATGAGAACAGATAGCCTAATGATTG
Organism: Niallia sp. HCP3S3_B10; assembly: GCF_052064465.1. Lineage (NCBI taxonomy): Bacteria > Bacillati > Bacillota > Bacilli > Caryophanales > Bacillaceae > Niallia > Niallia sp. HCP3S3_B10. The sequence goes on from NZ_JBQHVO010000086.1 coordinate 12,717, forward strand.
GCGATTTACGAATGGCTCAATTAATTTCTTTAGCTTTAATTGTATTATCAGTTGTCACCATTATTTATAGAAGAAAAGCTGGATTTGCAAGTGAGCGTTATTTAGATACAAATGGTTAATGATAGAAAGGGATGTTCAGGTTGACTGGAAAAATTAATACTGCATTATTTGATTTAGATGGAACACTTATTAATACAAATGAATTAATAATTTCCTCTTATTTACATACATTAAATCATTATTACCCAGGAAAATATGGCAGAGAAGATGTAATTCCATTTATGGGTCCACCGTTATTAGAAACATTTGAATCCATTGATAAATTACGTGCACAGGAAATGATGACAATGTATCGTGCCTATAATATCGAGAATCATGATAATATTGTTACGATATTTGATGGTGTATATGATGCAATCAAGGAACTGAAGGAAAGAGGCTTTAAACTTGCGATTGTATCAACAAAGCTTTCTGATGTGGTAGAAATGGGCTTGAAATTAACGAAGTTAGATGCGTTTTTTGATGTAGTAGTGGCTTTAGATCATGTGAAAAATGCAAAGCCAGACCCAGAGCCAGTTCTTCTTGCACTTGAGAAATTGAATGCATCACCATCAGAAGCAATTATGGTTGGAGATAATAAACATGATATATTGTCAGGGAAAAATGCAGGTACTTTAACAGCAGGGGTTGCATGGACACTTAAGGGAAAGAAATTCTTGCAGGAATATAATCCTGACTATATTTTTGATAATATGAAAGATATCCTTTCTCTTCCTGAAGTCCAACCATCATGAGAAAGACGACAAGATATCCAGTAAGCGGACCGAATTCTTTATGGCATGTCTATAAAACCGTTCCCTTTTTAAAGGTAATAAAGAATTTTATCGTTATCCAAACAGCAAGATATATGCCCTTTTTAAAAGGGAAGAACTGGATGTACCGTAAGCTTTTGAAAATGAAGGTGGGAGAACATACTTCCTTTGCTTTGATGGTAATGCTTGATATTATGTTTCCTGAAAAAATCAAGGTTGGCAAGAATAGTGTGATAGGATATAACACAACCATTCTTGCCCATGAATATTTAATTGAGGAATACAGACTAGGGAAGGTTGAAATTGGTGATGAAGTAATGATTGGTGCCAATTCAACGATTCTTCCTGGCGTGAAAATTGGAGATCATGCAATTGTTTCAGCAGGTACACTTGTCCATAAGGATGTTCCTGCAGGAAGCTTTGTTGGTGGAAATCCAATGCAAGTTATTTATACAGCAGAACAAATGGAAGAGCGCAGAAAAAACGAACCTTCTTATGTATTAGATGAATAAATAGAAGATAGCCTATCTGTCCGTTATTCCAAGATTGATAATCTTTGGAGTAACGAATAGATAGGTTTTTTTAAAAATGTCAGAATTAATAAAAAATAGAAAGATTAAGCGAATTTTCTTTTAAATGCAACTTTTCCCTTGACCTAAGATACGACGAAGAGTACACTAAAAACAACTCTTTAATTTGGTAGTATATTAGCGAACTAAAGCATTTGGAATTTTAAAACATGAGGTGTAGTGATGAGTAGCTTATTTATGTTTGAAAAGCCATTAGGCATGAGAGATACATTACCAGCCATATATGAAAGAAAATATAAAGTAAAACAATCGATGGACACAGAGATTAAGAAATGGGGATACCAATTTATTGAAACCCCAACATTGGAATATTATGAAACAGTCGGAACGGCGTCTGCTATTTTAGATCAGCAACTTTTTAAATTATTAGATCAGCAAGGACATACACTAGTCCTTCGTCCAGATATGACAGCCCCAATAGCGAGGGTAGCAGCTTCTAAACTTCTAACAGAAGACTTGCCATTGCGACTTGCCTATAATGCCTCTGTTTTTCGAGCACAGCAGCGAGAGGGTGGAAGGCCAGCTGAATTTGAGCAAATCGGGGTTGAATATATCGGTGATAAAACAATTAGTGCCGATGGGGAAGGGATTTCTTTACTCGTTTCTACTCTTCAACAAGCAGGCGTGAAGGAGTATCAAGTTTCAGTAGGACATATTGGCTTTGTGCAGTCCTTCTTTCAACAAATCCTGGGAACGAAAGAAAGAGCAGAGAGTCTAACGAAATATTTGTATGAAAAAAATTATGTGGGGTATCGCCAGCATGTGGAAAAGCTTTCTTTATCGAGCATTGATAAGCAGCGATTAAATGATTTCTTGCAGCTTAGAGGCGGAGAAGAAGTGATTGAACTTGCTTATCAATTGATTGAAGGCGGTCAAGGGGCGAAAGCAATTGACGACTTAAAGCAGCTTTGGGAAATCCTTGTTGATTATGAAGTGGCAGATAGAGTGACATTTGATTTATCCCTTGTTAGTCATATGAGCTACTATACTGGGATTGTGTATGAAGTATATGCTGAGGGTGTAGGTTTTCATATCGGCAGTGGTGGCCGCTATGATTTATTATTAGAGAAATTCGGAAAAAGAACGGGAGCAACTGGTTTTGCTATTCGAGTTGACCGATTATTAGAAGCACTTGGGAAAGTGGAAAAAACAGCAACAATAGAGTGTATTTTATTTAGTAATGAGCGCAGAAAAGAAGCTTTCCAATTGGCTCAGGAGAAGAGGAAAGCAGGAATCCATGTCATTACGCAAGATATTAATGGGGTAAAAGATGTAGATGCTTGTACGAAGCAATACAGTGAAATTACGCTATTAGTTGGGAAAAAAGGAATGGAGGTTGTCAAATGAACGATATGCTAACTATCGCCATGCCAAAGGGAAGGATATTCGAAGAGGCGGCTGACTTATTAAGAGATGCAGGCTTTCGTTTACCTGCTGAATTTGATGACTCCCGGAAATTAATCATTGATGTAGAAGAAGAAAACTTCCGCTTTATCTTGGCAAAACCAATGGATGTACCAACTTATGTGGAGCATGGCGTAGCCGATTTAGGGATTGCTGGGAAAGATGTCATGCTGGAAGAAGAAAGAGATGTATATGAACTGCTAGACCTACATATTAGTGCCTGCTATTTGGCAGTGGCGGGTCTTCCAAATACAGAGCTTAATGAAATCGCGCCAAGGATTGCGACAAAGTATCCGAATGTAGCAGCTGCTTATTTTCGGGAGCAAGGGTCTCAAGTAGAAATCATTAAGCTGAATGGTTCGATTGAGCTTGCGCCTATTATTGGGTTGACGGACCGAATTGTTGATATTGTTTCAACAGGAAAAACATTGGTCGAAAATGGACTAGTAGAATACGAAAGAATAGTAGATATTACTTCAAGATTAATTGTAAATCCTGCAAGCTATCGATTGAAGGATTTACGAATTGGTGAATTAGTTGCAAGGCTTCAACAAGTCGTAAATACGAAGCTATTATCGAAATAAAGGGAAAGGGGATTTCGAGATGAGGATTGTGAAAGATATAGAGAATATTAGCTTAAAACGTTCTGTTGATGCTGGAACAGTAGAGCAGAGAAAAGCCGTTATCGACATAATGGAAAACGTAAAAAGAAATGGTGATCAAGCATTAATCGAATATACAAAAAAATGGGATGGAGCAAATCTATCAAGTCTTCTTGTAAGGGAAGAAGAGATTGCGGTTGCCTACGATAATGTTGAAAAGGATATGATTTCTATTATCAAGGAGGCAGCTGCAAACATTAAAGATTACCATCAAAAGCAGCTAAAAACTTCATGGAGTTTCACACAAGAAAATGGATCAATCCTTGGTCAAAGAATTCTGCCTTTAGATTCAGTTGGTGTATATGTGCCAGGCGGAACGGCAGCCTATCCTTCATCTGTATTAATGAATGTAATTCCAGCAATTGTTGCAGGAGTGAATCGGATTGTAATGGTATCTCCACCAAGTGAAAACGGAACACTTCCTCCTGCAGTACTAGTAGCAGCAGATATTGCTGGAGTAAAGGAAATTTATAAAGTTGGCGGAGCACAGGCGATTGCTGCTTTAGCATACGGAACAGAATCTATTGAGAATGTCGATAAGATTGTTGGTCCTGGAAATATCTTTGTTGCCCTTGCTAAAAGAGAAGTATTTGGAGATGTTGCGATTGATATGATTGCCGGTCCAAGTGAGATTGCAATTATAGCGGATGAAACGGCCATTTCAAAAGAAATAGCAGCAGATTTATTATCACAGGCGGAGCATGATGAAAGAGCATCCTCTGTTCTTGTGACTACTTCTCGAACCTTAGCAGAAGAGGTTTCGAATGAAGTAGAGTTACAGTTAAGTGATTTGCCACGAAAAGAAATAGCAAAAAAATCAATTGATCAATATGGATTAATAGTTGTAGTAGAAACACTAGAAGAAGCTGCAATAGTCATTAATACAATTGCCCCAGAACATTTAGAAATAATCACAGAAAATCCGTCTGATATTCTGGAAAAGATTCGCCATGCAGGTTCCATCTTTCTTGGAAGATATAGTTCAGAACCAGTCGGCGATTACTTTGCAGGAACGAACCATGTATTGCCGACAAATGGTACAGCAAGATTCTCTAATCCATTAAATGTAGATGATTTTCAAAAAAAATCTAGTGTTATCCAATACAGTGAAGTAGCATTTCGCGAAAATGCCCCAAAAATAGCTAAATTTGCACGATTAGAAGGGTTAGAAGCCCATGCAAGAGCAATAGAAGCCCGCGATAAGCAAATAATTAGTATCGATAGTTTTGACAAAGAATGATGATAGTGACCTTAGCAGCAAAGATAAAGTGGAGGTACGGTCATTCGGCTATGGGATTAGCGATACTGGGAAGACTCTAAGGGGCAAGCGAACTGCTGCCAAATAGAAAGATATCTTTCAAGGTTACAATACAAAAAGTCCTGCGGTAATATGTCAAGTACCAAAATCTAAGGAATTGGAAATTGTAAGCCAACCAATACCTAAAAAAGACAATACTTAAGAAAC
>NZ_JBQHVO010000087.1:0-15837 GCF_052064465.1 Niallia sp. HCP3S3_B10
TCGTCGTTGTTTTAACCTTATCAGAAATGGATTCTTTTTTCATTTATCAAGTGAATTAACATTTAACAAAAAAGCTTATTGGAATAACGATAGTAACCAATTAATGATTTTCTATGAATAATTCAGGATTAATATTTATTTGCAAGAATTAAAGCGAAAAACTAACCCTAATGGTGACTTAGATATTATTTAATAGATAACTAATGCGTTATATGAAAGGAGTGTTTTCAATGCAAAAACTTAATAAGATAATAGCTGATCTAAGAGTTTTAAAAGAACAAATATTACAAGATATTTCTTATAACAAGGAAAAGGGAAATACTTATGCAGTTCAAATTCAACAAGAGCAATTTCAAAAAGTAACACAAGCTTTAATGGTATTAGATAGATAACTTATATGCGGTAGAAAGGAAGATGAAGAAAATGGGATTTGTAATTAGATCCAAAACAGGATTAATATTTGAAACAACGGAAGTAGGAAAAACAGGGGAACAAACTTTTGATACAAAAGAAGCTGCAGAAACAGCATTAGAAGAAGTTCAGAAACTTTATAAAGATGAAGAATTTTATGTAGTAACAAAAAAGTAGATAACTATTGGAAAGGACTAGGAAAATGGAGTTAAAAGAATTTAATCAAGAATATGAAAATATTATGCATTCCAATTTTTCTAATGATGAAAAAGTTCATAAGTTAGCAAATTTAATGACTCAAATGGAAGGTCGATTTTCTATTCCTATGTTAAAAAATCAAGAGTGGGAAAACGAAAATAGAAAAGTAATTGCCTTATATAGAAAAATATCTAGAAGTAGGATTTTTGATTAGTTACAGTTCGAAACCATTGTTTATTAAATAACTATGAAGGAGTTGATACAATGGAAGCTAGATTCTTCAAATTCCCTAATATAACTAAATTTTGAAGAAGTTTATATAGTAATTGACAAAGAAAAGATTGCATATGTCTCCTGTAAATTATAGTTATAGTATTACACTAAATTTAATAAGTTCCTGAACGAACAAATTGAACAATATACAAAGTACGGAGATTTATTATATGGGTGAAAAAAAAATACCGGTTGCAGCACATTTGGAGGATAATATCATTAAGTGAAAAAAGAATGTGGATAGCAGAAATTGCTACAGAATGTGATGTCTAATTCGGTGTATATAGATAATCTACCAATACAATACCAATACAAGGATTATATACAATCAAATAAAATAACTTCTGAATATTAAAGAATAGCCGTGCGAGGAGGATTCATATGAAAAAGGCTAAACAAAATCCGCTTAAACTTGGTAAAGAAACCTACGGTACTAAAAATATAGAAGATGCATTTAAAGATGCATTAGAACCTTATTTCAAAATAGATACATCTAAATGTGTAAAAATTAATACAGGTAAAAATCAAGATATTTATTGGGAGGGAAATGGAAATGAATAAAAAAGGCTATGTGGTAACTTGTAGTAAATGTGAAAGTAGCAACATTAAGTATGATCATTTAAACTCTTTTATTAATGTTAATGATAATAAAACAAGTACACCAGTTAAATGTCTAGATTGTGGTTATGAAACAACTGAAACAAGTTAAATACATACACAACATACTAATTGAAGCAAATATAGAGAAGCAAGGTGACTTTGTTATATATGATAACAATAAGAAAATTGGTAGTGGTAAAAAAGTGTTACGACAATTCGCAGGAGCATTGAGTTCTAATAACAATAAATGTTAAGTAGATTAGATTATTGTGACCGAACTATACGAAACTTATACCCTTGGCATATTGTTAAAAATCCATATAAGAAAGGAGTTAACAATCGTGTATGTAATCAGATCTAAAAGTGGGATGCGATTTGAAACAACTGAAATCGGGAAAACTGGCGAACAAACATATGAAACCGTGCCTGAAGCAGAAAAGGCATTAGATAGTATTGAAAAACTTTTTATAACCGAAAAATTTGTCATTGAATCCATAAGAAATTAGATAAATATTGTTTAAAGAAGAGTGATCCTATGAGACCCACAGAAGGTCAAAAAATAATCAAAACTCTTTGAAATAAATAGATAAAATGCAAGACCATATAAAGAAGAATGAGACGGAAGTAACTTTACTCATGTAAAGGAGGAATTAATGTGACTTTAACATTCACTTATGATGAAATAAATAATCGATATGATGAATTTGTACAAAATTTTATGTCAGGAGAAACGAATGTTGAAAGAATACAATTATTACCCCGTTTTTGGATTGTGTCAGTTCCTTCAAAGGGATTTAGAGTATCTATCACATGTGAATGTACTGGTCTTTTTCATGGGATTGAAGAATGGTGCGCTATTGTAGAAGAATTGAACGGTGAAAAGACCCAATTTCTTTTATTTGAAAAAGAAATTGATCAGTGGGCTGTAGAAAAAAGAAGACAAAAAGAGATGGACTGATATGCAATTGAAAGTATTTATTAAAAATCATCAGTAAGAAAAAGGTGATCAATAGCATAAGTTGAAGTCTGACTGTAGTATCTGTTTTTTTATTAGGGTAGCCTTAACCCCCGCCACCCTAATTATTGCAATCTCACAACCCAATAAAACGTTAAAAGGATCGCATGATGCTTGAATTTTTCCAAGCATGTCCCGCATTGTTTTCTCTTCTTGATTTCTTCTGCAGATAAATAGATGTTGTTTGTATTGATTTGTGACCTAACGCAATTTTAATTTGATCCAAACTCGCTCCTTGATCAGAACTAATTTGTGCAAAGGCGTGTCTCAATGTGTGTGGCGTAATTGGATTTTTTCTTGTTTTCATGAAAGGCAATTCCACTTCATGTATTTTTTTGGTTAAATAATTGGATAGATATTTATAATGGTACGGTTTTCCTTTGTTCGTCGTAAAAATATACGAATCATCACTACCATCTAATATAAAATCTAACCGTCTTGTTCGTCGAAATTTCCGTATTTCTTCTATTATATATCGATGTAAGAGTACCTCTCTCTCGTGTCTCCCTTTTCCTAATACATATAACCAGTAATCTCCATCCACATAAGAAATATCCGATATTTTACTATGACATAATTCGTTTATTCTAAGACCTGTTGTGATTAAGGTTGCTAGTAAACAATGAACAATGGGATGGTCTTTATAATAGTCCAATATCTGCACTACCTCATTTTTTCCTAAATCCCTATCTGGCCGATCAATATCCCGCACATTACTACTCAACATTTTTTCATGCAGCGGAACTTCAATATACTTTGTTTTATACAAAAAAGAAAGAAATCCTTTAAGAACTACCATTTTACGACTCAGTGTAGAAACTGCGTATGGCTTCTTCCCCTTCCCTAACGGAGCTGCAGCTAACCACTCTTGAAATTTTCTAATATGTACATGATTGAGTAGTTTGAATATCTGATAAGGATTTTGCTGTGCGTTTAAATCTAATCCAATGGAAAAAGCATTTTCTATTATCTGTTTATACATGATAAGTAAATCTCTGCTGTACTCTTCGATGGTGTTCTCCATTTTATTCTTTCGTATATCCATATCTTTCTTTTGGTGTAAAAATAAATACATCATTTCCAAGTCATTTATTTCCTTATTTTTAGATACATCCTCCATAATGATTAACTCGTCAGGTAAATTTTGAAATACTGATGGATCTGTTAGTATTTTTGAAAACGATGCGATGGATGACTGACTTCCTGTAAATTCTAACGAATTTTTATTCGAATGGAAAGGAATTTGCTTTTCTGGCATTTTCACACCCCTTTTGTCAGTTTTTAAAAGTATAGTAATTATCTGGTTATAGGTAATTCATTATTAAGTTAATTTAAATACATTTAATATCTACTCCTATATTAGTAGAAAAATCATTTATTTGTCTACTATATATACATATAAATAAAGATAATACTTAAAATACGTTTTAATATTAAATAGTAGGTATCATATTTTTTTATATAAAATAGACATTAAACCTTTGTTTAATATTAAGATATATATTATAATCTATTTAATTAAAAAGGAAGAGGTGGATTTTTTGATTAGCGAAAGTTTATACCGAGCATTAGATGAAAGTACTTTTTTTGTAAGTAAATATGAAGTGCAAGTGAAAACTTATTTCTTACAAAAATCCAAATATGGTCTTAGAGTGCAAGTTATTAGATTTGTAGATAAAAGAGGAAGTTTGAGTCAAGAAAAAGATACAGTGGAGATTAAATTATTGATAGGGGGAGGAGGGGTAGTTATTGATAAAACTTTTAAAAGTATTACATTAGAAAAACCAACAAGAAAAAAGGTAGAAGCATGTATTACAGATTTTTTAGAGAATGCTAGTGAGTATTGTAAACAAAGCAAGCATTAATACATAAATTAGAATTATTCCCCAATTGAATATTGACTATAGTAAATGGTAACATATAAATAGATTATAATATTGAGTTAATATTAAATGATATGTAAACACTATTTTAATAATGATTAGTTGGGGAGAATAAAATGGGCCAAGAGGATAAGAAAAAGCAAATTACTACAAAACAGGCTGCGGAATTATTAGGTGTTGCTGAGAACACAGTTTTATCATATTCCAGACAAGGCATATTAACTGCAGTGAATGAAAAAAGTTGGCAAATTGACAATACGAAGTACTTTTATATAGATGATGTAGAAGAGGTAAAAGACAAATTAAAAAAGCCAGGACTTAGCACTGGTGAAGTTGCTGCACAATTAGGTGTATCTACTGTAACGGTATTTAACTATATAAAGGATGGTAAACTTACAGCAGAGAAAGAAGTTTATAGAGGTAGGGAATTATATTTTATTAAACAAACGGAGCTTGAACGTTTTCAAAAAAATTATAAAAATATTAGAAGTAGAAATAATAAAGAGTTTTATTCCAAACCAAATAAACGTGGTTGGTTTCAATTGTTTATTCATGAAAGAAGTGAAGAACATGGAAGATTGATGGTTGGGGAAGATGAAGATTACTTTTTATTAACTGCTAGTGGAAATAAGATTCCATATACGAAAATTGAGCAATATGGTTTTAAACCGGTTTATTTAATTGAAAGAGGTTCGATAATTTCCAAAAGGAAATTTGCTAAATTTGAGTTCCCTTATGAAAATAATGTTGAATCTAATATATACTCTTTCTTAGATAAATGTTATGAATATATCACTCCAACAAATATGAAGATGAACATAAATAAAGAAAAGATAGAGTTAGAAATTAAACCATATTGTTTCCCTTACGATACTTTAGATGAAGATACGATAAAAATTATTAAGGAATATATGGTGGAAGGTTCCATAATCTCAACGATTAAAGGGATTTATATAGATTCTGAATATGACGTGTTATCTTTAGAAATACCATCTCAGGTTAAAGATTCTTTGAAACGAATTGCGTCTGAAAGAAATTTGACTTTGGAAGAGTTGGTTTCTGAAATTCTTGTAGAATATGTTAATGAAAAACACTAAACTCTTTATCAGTATAAACTTATTGATAGTCATGGGTTATTCACAACTTAGGAGTTATGAATGAACATTTATGAAACTAACAGGTGATGGAACATTCTATAATGGCTGTTAATATAGAAGATCCAGTCATTATAGATGAGAAACTGATAGTTTTGAAGGGATTTACTACAGGTTGCAATATGCAGCCTTTTTTTTGTAGCCCTTCAAAGCGAATGAGTCGGTTTCCTGGTGGTTTAATCCAACGATCGATCTAGCACAAATAGCACAAATAGCTCAAAAGACGGTAATATCATTTTCTTTGTTAATATCTCACCAGGATTCCCATATGGTTTTTTCTTTCTATAAATCTAATAAAAATATTTTTATTGAATAAGGGAACTTTAATAAAATACGGTTCGTCTAATTATAAAATAAATTAAGGGGAACAGACATTGAATCGAGAAAAAATGGATATAGAGGAGATTTTACAAACCGATATAGATAAAAAAGAAAAACTTCACTATCTTATTACTTTATATGGGAATGATGTTCTTAAAATTTCTTACATTTATTTAAAAAATATTCAACTGGCTGAAGATGTTACCCAAGACGTTTTCTTAAGATGTTTAGAACAATTAGATAACTTTAAAGGTAACTCATCATATAAAACTTGGGTGATTAGAATTACAGTAAATCGTTGTAAAGATGTTTTAAAAAGTTGGTCATATCGAAATCTTATTTTATTAGAATCCTTTTCTTACTTCAAGGATAAAAATACTAATAATGTAGATCCCCTCCATAATACTGAGGATTATTCTTTGTCAGAAAAAGTAATGCAATTACCAATTAAGTTAAGAGAGGTTATTATATTATTTTATTATGAGGATTTTACTATTGACGAAATTTCAAAAATATTAAAAATTAATCCAAATACTGTGAAATCTAGAATGCATCGGGGAAGGGAAAGATTAAAAAAAATAATATTAGAAGGAAGGAATAATAATGGATAATGAACTTGAGAACTTAAGAAAAAAAATGGACAGTACAGTATTAAAGAGCATTAAATTCACAAAAAGACATGAGAGTTTAATATATGATGCGATATCTAATTCTTCTAAAAATAAACAAAGATTTAAATTGAAAATGGCACCTTTTATTAGTCTGTCATTTATAAGTATTATTTGTCTAAGTTTATTGTTCCTAGTAAAGGAAAATTTTATTGATAATACTCTTAACGAAGATCATATACGCTCTGTTAATAATTATATATATACTCCTCCAATTCAAGAGGAAAATTATGAAGAATTGAACAAAGAAGAAATACTAACAAAAATGCTTAACTCCATCGACTACTTTGACACAGCAAGCGGTACTTTTGAATTATACTATGCTAATAGTAAAACAAAAATAAATGTTGATTTCTCGTTAAGTATCAGAGAAAAGTCTGGTGGGGCCATAAATTCAAAAATCAATGTAGACGGTGAAACCAGAACAATAAAAAGTTCATATAAAGATTTATATATCGCTTCAAAGCCATTGTCCATAAAAGAGTATTTTAATACTGATGTTAATGGAGAAGATGTGACAGAAAGTAGATGGTTTCCACCTATTGAAGAAGCTGCTAATTCCTTATTTCCTTATGATATTGCATCCAACTATACTAGAAACTTAGATGACTGGGAAATTGAAAGTCAAAACGAACCTATTCTTGGACATAATTCACTTGTGATATTTGGGGAAATGAATAATGTAGAAAAGTCTAAGGCAACTAACTTTCGTTTTTGGGTAGATAAAGATAGTGGAATTCTTATTAAGTATGAAACTTATAACAAATCTGGGGATATTATTGACTACCTTCATCCTTCAAAGTTAGAAGTAAATAAACCTGTAGATATATCATTATTTAATAATGATATAAAATAATGTACTTGTACCCTTTAGTTAAAGCTTAACTGCGCCCCAATTGTTAGAAACATCTAACAATTAGGGCGCAGTTCACTCTAACTTTTGTGATGCAGTACATTCTCACGGGTGGTACTTATTTAAGTCTAAATATAATCTATTTTAACATTTTAGTTTTCACAAAATTTTTTGGGGTAGCAGTATTAAATTCCACTTTTTCTATAGGGGCATCTATCTGAATGGAATTAGTAATTAGTGATTCAGTTACTTGTCCACTTTTATTATACTCTTCCATTTTTAACAAAATACCAGTGCCTGAATGAACCCATAATTTAAAAGTTTCAGCATTATGTTTATTTTTATAGTAATCACTTAGTTCTCCGCTTAATACAATAGCCTCATAGCCATTATTCTCTTCTTTTGTTTCAATGTTCCATTTTGAATAATTCTCCAAAAAACCCAAAGCAATGTCTTGAGAAAATAATGATGTTTGAGCCATTCCCATCAAAGTAGGATCATACCTCATATCATAAACTCTTTCACCATTTATATCATTAGAATATCTTACAGTTGGAGAAACACCTTCGAATAAATTGTTTTCTTTAAGTGCTTTAGCTTCATTTTTATCAGGTGCTCCAGCAGTACTATATGTTTTATCTTTAGTGTTTAAGTCAACATATTTACCATCACCATTATAAATGGATTCCTCTACTATTTTATCTCCAGCTTTGACTACTACGTGTGATTTTGGATTTTCAACATCTACGCTGAAATCTACCGTATATTTATATCCTCCTGAATTGCTAGTATAATCAAAATTTCCAATAGCTGTTTTAAAATAATCTATAGAGTTTAACATTTTATAATGAATATTTTCTTTACTAATACTTTTTGAATTTAAAGTAAGTGCTGTTGAATCACTTGGCTTAATCTCTTCGTAATTAAACTTATCTACCTTAGAACTACTTAAAATTGAAGGCTTTTTATCATAATACTCTACTTTTATACCATCTGCACCTGTATTTTTATATCCGTTAGGAAACAAAATAAAATCTCCAAAAGCCTTTGATCCATAGCCATAAGTATCTACAACTCTACTCCATCCATTTGGTGCAGTATTTTGATTTTTCTTTCCGTAAATATAATCATCTTGATCATTACCTATATTATATTGAGCATTAGGATTTGTAAACTTTGCATTTCTTAGATGGACTAATAATGCTTTATAATAGTAACCTTTTCCTTTTGTAGTTCTCCAAGTATACCAACCACTGGATGTTGGGTTAAAACGATGATCCCCTCGATAACTTGAAGAAGATTTTTCATAAATCCATTTTCCTCCATAATCGTTAAGATGACTGTCTATTGCACCTTCATCATTATCTTTGTACTCTGAAGTAAGTTGAGTTGCTGATACATTTGGCACAGAAAGAAGGAAAATACTGGCTAAAGTAACAATACTAGTTTTTGCTAATTTCCTCACATAAACCCTCCTAATTCCATTTTTTGTATCTTTCTATAAAATTATATGTTAATATTCTGAATAAATCAACAAGTTCATTTACAAAATTGTAAATTATTTCAATACTTGATTATCAATTTCATCCCATTATAAAAATTCCAGTTTTATCCATTGTTGCTTCAGCTGTAATTATTGTATGAGGAATGGATGAATCATGCAAATATATATCCTCTAATTTATCAGCTGCGGTCCATGTAAGCAGTGATTATTAAAATTTATTTCACCTAGATCTAGATGACTCCTCTAATATTAACTCCTTATTTTCATAATCTAAAATGGTTCGTAGTCTTTAATTTCATAAAAAAAGGTGTGAAAACCAAACACTAGCATGTTTAAAGCTGTTTAGGTACATAGATAAAAAGTAGAGGTAATATAGATTTTTTTACATTGTCTACAATCAAACCATTAACTTGAATAACAAATAAAATAGTAATAATTATGTTAAAATTGATAAATCAGTGTTTAATTTTCAAGTCGAAAGTAGGGGGAAAATGGGAATTCCAAATAACTTAACAACAAATCATATTCTTCAATCTTTGGAAGAAATAGATCAAATTGAACTTTATCCTCGAAGACAATCAACTAAGTTTGACTTATACCATAATAATAAGAGATATCCTCCGAAGGAGGTACTAAGATTTGCAAATAGGATTGCTAATGATAATGAACTTGTTGAATTTGGTGGTGGAGATGAAACAAATAATTTTCTAATTAATCTAGGGTTCGAGGTTGTTTTGAAAGATACAGATATAAGCATTGGGCTAGATTATACCAAAAAAAATCAACAAGGCACTGATTTTTTCATTCAGGGATTTAATAATGAAAGAGAATATGCTGCTGTTGATCAAGATAAGATAGTAAATGATGACCTTTCAATTACAGAGAAGGAGCAGTTGATAAAGTCAAGAATTGGTCACTCAATTTTTAAAGAAGGATTGATTAAGAGAGAGTGTAAATGTTTGTTATGTGGCGTGACAGATAAAAGACTTTTAATTGCTAGTCATATCAAACCTTGGAGCCAGTCTGATGATAAGGAAAGACTAGATTTGAATAATGGATTTTTATTTTGCCCAAACCATGATGCTTTATTTGATAAAGGATTTATAACTTTCAATGAAAATGGTGAAATTATCATATCAAAACAAATCGATGAGTATACAAAATTATTTCTGAATATTAGGGATGGAATTCAAATAGAAGTGAATGATAGACAGCGTCTGTATTTAAAATGGCATATGAATTTTGTGTTTGAGAGGTAATTCGTCTAGTGAAATTTCTTATCTTATACAAAGTACAATTGTAGCCTCTTTAACATAAAATGGTTATTCTCAGCTCAATAAATGTGTAGGAATACTTACCCTTAATTGGGGGTTGTTCTGTTTGGATTTAAATATAAAAGTCAAATAAATTACAAGAACCTAACCATACTATATAGTTGGTTCTTGTATATTTATATCCTAAATTTAAGAGTTTATTTCACTTCATTTTTTTGCACCAATTATCATTTTCTATCAATTAACTGCAAAATGTTTTGGGTTAATTGATGGACAATTATTATCTCTTCTGTACTTCTTGTACTTAATAATTCCTGATGAAGCTTTAATAGTACTGTCTTGTCAGTTTCTTTTTTTAAGTAGTTTTGTGCAAATAAATCAGTAGGTGAAATTTCAAGAGCTTCCGTAATTTTGTTAAGCGTTTCCAGGGAGATATTTCTTTCTCCTCTTTCAATACCACCAATATATGTATAGTGAACATTTGCCTTTTCAGCTAGTTCCTCTTGTGTAAAACCTCTATATAATCTGAAATAACGGACTCTTTCTCCAATGGTCTTTACTAAGTTATTCATTTTTTCACCTCTTTCTATAAGGGTAAAAATCAATGGAAATACTATACAGTAGTTTATATTCAAAAAATAAGTAAAATAATATTTATAAGTATTAAAAGATAGGTGAATTTCTACATTACTATAATAAGTAACAGAAAGGATTTCCCATGAATGAAGAAAACTACTATATTAAGAAAAAAAACCATTATACCATTTTCGCATGGTAAATATAAAATCAAAGAAATTACATACTATCTGCAGGATAATGAGTATGGATTAAGAGTAGAAGTCACAAAATTTAGTTTAACCGGAACTGTCGAAGTGAGGCTAGTGTATGGTGGAGGAGCAATTATTGAAAAAATTTATATAACAAAGATTATTGTTCATCCTACAAAGCAGCAACTAGAAAAGATAATAAAAGAGTTTTGTGTAAATTCCCGCCAATATAAGAAATTAAGTTTTAATAATCAGTAATTATTGCTTTTTACAAAGCAATCAACTAAAATTTATATATATAACTTTTTGTAATTTTTATTTTTAGCTATCTTTATGATAAGCATATTCTAATAGACACGAAGCCTTTGGGCCTTTGATTTTTACTTAACACTATTTTTGTTAGGTAATAAAAGGACCAAAGGCTTTTTTGTGTTTATCACAGAAAGGAGAGGAATGTAATTAATGAAAGGGAAATACTTAGGAAATTCAGATTGTGCTAACTTAGTCCCTGGAATGAGTTATTACTTATTTGAAAATGGTAAGCATTATCTTTATGTTTCTCGGTATAACAATAAGAACGCTCACTTTGGTTGCTACGAAAGAAAATCTTTTGATATTAATGAGGAAACAAGGGAGAAAAGTGAGGTTACATTTAAAGTAAGTAGGTCAGGACAAATTTCATTTTTCTAAAAGAGATCAGTTGGCATTTATCATTGGTTTTTTAATAAAAAGGGAGGCAAAAGAATGGAAACTTTAATAAATACTGTAGAACAGGTGAACTTTAAAGTTGAAACTTCATGTTTTAAAACTTATGAATTTTCCACGCATAATGGATTATATGTTGAAGAGGCACAATCGGAGTTTAGTTCATTTCGTTTAATGATCTATAAAAATGAAGAAGCGGCTATATTTGTTGCAAATGAGTTTGATTATGATATTAGCGAAGAGGTTTCTTATTTATTTGATATCGAAAAGATTAAAAATATTTGTGAAAACAAAAAGGATGTACCAGATTTCTCTGATGATTACTATGAAGAAAATTAAAAAATCTGATAATTATTGAAATCATATTAGTAATAATTGGTACAGGTGAAATGGAGGAACTGAGATGTATTACGATCGTGAAATACATATAAGAGTGGAAAGAGAGAGAAAAAGAATAATCGAATTCCTAAAAGAAAAGGGGATCACACGAAATAAAGATGATGAAAAAATAGATGATTTAACACTTTTGTCATTAACTTTAATGGAAAATGAATTACTAGCAGATATAAATACCAAAAAAGTATCTATATAGGAGGATTATTTAATGATTAGTTATACTGAAGAAGAAAAAGTAGTTGTGACTAAATTAGTTATGGAGTTAGCAAGAATAGATAATAAGAAAAGAAGAAAAGATTTAGTTTGGTGGTATTCCATGGCCAGTGGAATCAATAATAATGAAAAAACTAAGAAAATCATGGAGGACATAGGAGCAATTTAGCTTTGCCTTTTCTGAAAGGAGAGTTTAGTTTTTTTGAGGTTGAATTTTTCTATTTTTATCCTTATTATAAATATATAGGAAATTAGAAGAGTGAATATAATATATTGAGAAATGGGAGCACCCCAATTACTAAGTAAAGTCTTAGTATATTGGAGTGCTCTCTTTTTTGGAAATGAGGGGTTTAGATGAAAAAGATTATTTCCACTTTATTCATTTTATTTTTATTAAGTGGATGTTCAACAGATAGCCTAGTTACATATCAGGCTAAAGAGAACTACAAGACTGATAATCAGGTAGAAAAAGAGATTTCGTTTAAGAAGTACTTTAATGAAGTCAATCGTTCTAGTGAAAAGGCAGCTGATATTAAAACAGAAAAACACAAAGCTATAGTAAAAAAAGTGATAGATGCTGACACTTTAGTTTTGGAAGCAGATAAATATACCGCTTTGAGGTTAATCGGAATAAATGGACCTGAAATTACAAAAGGGAAGAATGAGCCATTTGGACAAGAAGGTAAGGAATATCTGGCTAACCTTATAGAAGGAAAGGAAATTACCTATCAATTGGATCCTAATGCTGATGAAAAGGATAAGTACGGAAGAATTTTGGCGCATGTCTTTTTAGATCAAATTAGTATTCAGTCATATTTATTAAAAGAGGGATATGTTAAATTAGCTTACTTATTTGATGAATATGAATTTATTGATGTCTATAAGGATGCAGAAAATATAGCAAAAGAAAAAAAATTAAATATTTGGAGCATCCCTGGGTATGCAGATACTGACTTAAATGGTTTTGTTAAGTAATACAAAGATATTCTAAAACAATAAAAATTGGAGGAATACTCATGTATAAACTAAGAGATCAAATAGAGCGGGTAAGAGAAGAAATGTTAAAAATTGCATTCACAGAGGGATTTAATTCTCCCGAAGCAATAAAGAAGAGTAAAGAGTTAGATGAATTAATACTAAGATATCAGCAAATGAACCAAAATGAATCGGTAGAAGTTAGAATTTGTTAAGAGGGTAAGAATAGTTTAGGAGGGTACTTAATGATAGATTGGAGAGAAGAAGACGTTAATAGATTCTTTAGCTATCATAAAACAATTACTTATTATGGTGATGAAATACCTAAGTATCTGGTTCTAGAAAATCCAGATGGAGACGGTTGGATAATTGGTATGTTTTATCCATTTATAGGAGGAGAGTACGTTCCATTAGAAGAAGCGGGAGACGTACGACTAATATTTTCTACATTAAATTCAGCAAAAAATTATGTGGATTTTAATTTATGGTGAGAAGTGATCAAATAATAAAAATTTTTAGACTTGAAAATTTATAAATCTAGTAAAAAGGGATAGGTTTACTATCTCTTTTTAAATTGTGTAGTGTTATAAGAAAGAAAATCGTATAATAAATTTATAACCATTTTTTCTTTTTTCTTTTTTGGCAATCCTATTTAGGATTAGCGTCTTAACTAATAAACACGCAGCCTTTGGGCTAATAGGCATAATACATGTATCGCATGTATTTATTGTCTATTGCCTCAAAGGCTTTTTTGTGTTTGCGCAAATTTTTCAAGAGAGGTGAATAGGCATGTTAAATAAAATAATTTTGGCTGGTTGTATTGGATTTGGTATGGGAGTTTTAACTCACGCAAAGAGGTATGGGACAATAAAAAAACCGAGGAATAATAAACTTACATTCTATCCTGGTTTCTTATTGGATGGTTGTTTTGGAGCTGTTGGAGCTATTGTTACGATTTTATTCAGTGATCCAAATGGAACGGAACGAGTAATTTTAACATCAATCTTAGGTGGATATGTAGGTGAAAATGCAATTATTAAAGTTGAAGAATCACTTCAATCAAAGAAGGAAAGCAGAATAGAGGAAATAAACAGAAAGATAAATCAGGATCTGTAGTGTTTATTTTTTCAACATGATTTCGATATGTTATAATATTCATAACAATAATCGTAGTAAAGTGCAGAAGAGCATAGAATATAGTCGAGGTAAGATAGACGAGAGGAGAGAAATCATGAAACTGAATGATATCCTAACGGAAGAAGAAAAAAAACAAGTTAATGATTTAATGGTAGAGTTAGACGATTGTATTACTGAACGCCAAATGGATAAGATAACTAAGGCTATAGAAGAGATTTTTAATGAAGCTAAAAAAAGATATTATGAATCAATAGGTTCAAATAAAGAGCAAGCAGCTTCCTTACAGGAAGATAGAAGGATATTTCATAGAAAATCCCCTAAGCGATTAAGAAAAGTATCATCTTACTGAACAGAGAAGAGATTAATAATCTCTTCTCAGCTTGTAGAAAAACCCCCTATTTTTAAAAGTATGATTTTGAAAAAGGGGGTTTTTGATATTTTAATTGATCACGACCACAACATATGTTTTTTAAGACATTATCGAACCGCTATATGTTGTATAGTGGAATTGTGAAAAAAGCTGTCGAGACTTTCTCGACAGCCTGAGAAGAGATTAATAATCTCTTCTTTTTGTTTTGTTTTTGATAAGTACATAAGCACGATTCTTATGAAAATAAGAAAATAAAAGTGCTTATAGGATAAAGGAACATTAAATTAATGAAAATTAATAACAACTAGACTTTTCGTTATATGGTTGCTATAATTTACCTATATAAATAACGAAGAGGGAATCCCCCTAGATGAAGACATATAAACTGTATGTCTTATTCTAGGGGGATTTTTTTGTTGAAAGGAGAAAAAGCGTCATGGAAAGAGAGAAAAAACTGAAAGAAGGCACATACTGTACGAATGTTTTATTAAGATGGTTAACAACAGATTTATTATTAACTAATAAACGGTTTAAAGGGTATGATCGTAATACCGTTTTAGGTTTAATGCCTATAGGAAAAAATGAAGTTACTATGTCCTTAAAGAACATAGCTAGTGTTTCAACATCAACAAAATTTCATCTAAAGAGATTTTTGTTTGGTCTGTTTTTTACATTCATATTAGGACTTCCTTCTTTTGTTAATGGTGATTTTTTCATAGGATTAGTCCTTATTCTTATCGGTATTGTTCCCTTGTTTAACAGTTATACTTGTTCGTTAAATGTATCGAATAATGGAGGGGTAGCTTTACCTATTGAGATTTCTATACTGGAAAGAGGGAATTTACAAGAATTTGCAAATGCGATTAATGACACAATTGCTGAAGTAGAATAGGGGGCTTAGAAACAAATGTCTCTATCTTCAGAATTAGTTAAAAACGACTTTATTCAATTTCCTACAGATTATACAGATATGGTAATTAGATATGAATTAAGTAAATATGAATATATTGAAATACCCTTTATTAAAAAGGCTCTGTTAAAGTCTGTTGTTGATAAATTGATTAACAGGAACTTATGTTCTATAATGGGTTTAACTATATAAAAGTGGTGATAAACGTGA
>NZ_JBQHVO010000088.1:0-14825 GCF_052064465.1 Niallia sp. HCP3S3_B10
GAACGTTTCTCTGTTACCTTTTCTTGCTCTTTCTCTTGCTTTTGGGCCCAGAGAACGTTTCTCTGTTACCTTTTCCTGCTCTTTCTCTTGCTTTTGGGCTCAGAGAACGCTCCTCTGTTACCTTTTCCTGCTCTTTCTCTTGCTTTCGGGCTCAGAGAACGCTCCTCTGTTACCTTTTCTTGCTCTTTCTCTTGCTTTCGGGCTCAGAGAACGTTTCTCTGTTACCTTTTCCTGCTCTTTCTCTTGCTTTTGGGCTCAGAGAACGCTCCTCTGTTACCTTTTCTTGCTCTTTCTCTTGCTTTCGAGCACAGAGAACGTTTCTCTGTTACTTACTATCCTAACCCCTTGAATAAAAATCCAATGTCGTTTGAAGTGCTTGACCAGCAGGAAGTTTTACTCCATGTCTAATCAAGCAGGCTTCTAGGCTGGCAAGTACGAATAGGACATTTTCTTTTCGGCAACTATAGCCCATCGTACCTATTCTCCATATTTTCCCATACAAAGGACCAAAAGAGCTTGCAATTTCTACACCAAATTGTTGAAGCATCATACTTCGGACAGATTCTGCATCTATACCTTCTGGCACTTTAATGCAAGTAACAGTTGGTAGTTTACACTTGCTATCACTAAATAACTCTAGCTCCATTCCTTTAATTCCTTCCATTAATGCTTGTTCATGGTATTGATGTCTGGCGAATCTATTTTCCAGTCCTTCCTCTAAAACAATTCTTAATCCCTCATGTAATGCGTATAACATAGAAGTTGCTTCTGTATGATGATTTAATCTTCTTGGACTCCAATAATCCTGTAATTGTGCTAAGTCTAAATAATTGGAGCGGATCGGAGCATGGGCTTTTTTCTCTGCTAACTCACTGTCTGTCGCTATCCCTCTTTCTACCTTTTTCCGCGCAATCAATACTTTTTCCACTCGATCATTATATGTAATAGGAGCATTTCCTGATGGCACCGATAAACATTTTTGATTCCCACCAATCACTGCATCTATATGCCAATTATCTGTTTGCACATTTACACCGCCAATCGTTGCCACAGCGTCGACGATAAATAGGATATCTTGTTCACGGCATGCTTTACCAATCTCTTCTAATGGCTGCATACACCCAGTTGATGTTTCACCATGAACAAGTGCCACCATTTTTGGATTCACTCGTTTCATTTCTGCAATGATATCTTCCGGGTCAAAAACTTCGCCCCATTCACATTGAAGTAAATGAATATCTGCCCCATATCTTTCAGCAATTTCTGTTAACAAATGGCCAAATCTTCCGTAAATCGGTATTAGTACTTTATCTCCCGGCTCGATAATACTGGCCAAGACAGCTTCAAGTCCAGATCTCGAGGTTCCATCTATCGGATATGCCCACTTATTTTTTGTTTGGAAAACTTGTTGGATCATTGCCATTACGTCATTCATGATGGACGTAAACGCAGGATCAAATTGACCTAAAATAGGAGTGCTTAGTGCTCTTAACACGCGTGGATCCACTTCAACTGGACCTGGTGTCATAATTGTTCTTATAGGTGTGTTTAATTCTGAAAAAGTCATTGGATAACGTCCTTTCCTTTTATCTATTTTCTTTACTACAACGCATAATTCTTTTCTTTCTATAAAAATATGTACATTCCTTAATAAGCTAAACGGTGCAATAATTGGATGAGAACACTAATCCCTCTTTTTAAATCTTCTAGATTCGTGTGTTCTTTGGGAGAATGGCTGACGCCAGAAACACTTGGCACAAATAGTAAAGCAGACGGACAGTATGTTCCAAATACTTGCGCATCATGCCCTGCCCCACTGATCATTTTTCGGTTTGGAATATTCATTTCTTGTACAATGGTATGAGCTAGCTCTGTTAATTCTGCATCCATCGCAACAGCCTTAACGTTCATCCATTGTTCCCATTCAACATTCATGCTCGCCTCTATACTTTTCTGCTTAAAATAAGCAAAAATTTTCTTGCAAAAATAATCTAGTACTTCTTCTTGATGATGCCTGACATCTAACGAAAACGTAACTTCTTTTGCAATTACATTCGGAACATTAGGCGCGGCTACTATTTTCCCGACCGTTGCTACTAACTGTGAATCAATTTCCTTAGCTTGGTTTATAGCATAAGTAATTAATTCAGCAGCCAAATGCATACTATCCTTTCGATAATACATGGGAGTCGTACCTGCATGGTTGCTCTCTCCTGTTACCTTAACCGTAAATCGTCTTTGCCCAACAATATGAGAAACGACGCCAATGGACTCTTGCTCTTTCTCCAATACTGCACCTTGTTCGATATGTATTTCTATGAAACAATCAATATCTGCTCTTTTTACTTCTTCTCTATCTGGTTGCAAGCCCATGGATGACATCGCATGCGAAAAGGACATATTATTCGCATCGTATAAACCTATGCAATCCTCCTTCGTATATTTTCCTGTTATGGATCCTGAACCCCAGAAAGCTAAAGGAAATCGACTCCCTTCTTCCTCGCATAATGATACAACTTCTATTGTTTTTTTGGGGATTCCATAATGTCTCTTTAAATAGTCCAAAGCAAGCAGACTTGCTATGATTCCATACGCACCATCATATTTTCCTCCATCTATTACTGTATCAATATGGGAACCTGTCAAAATTGTTTTCTCGCTTTCAAGGGACCCTTCTAGCCTGCCAAACAGATTGCCTACTCCATCAAAATAGGTTTTTAAACCAATCTCATTCATTTTTTGTAAAAGAGCATGCTGAGCTAACCGCCAATTTTCATCATAAAGAAGTCGTGTAACCCCGCCATTTTCGTTAGCCCCGAATGTAGCCAGCCATTCCATCCACTTGCCTACTTCTTTTGTATCTATTTCATTAGATGTCTTCATTTCAATCGCTCCTATTCAGGGGAGATCTCCAATTAATTCAACCTAAAATGAAGGAACAAGGCTCTTCATTTTGTTATTTCCCCATAACTTTTTCTAGCATAAAATGCCCATTAAAACTACGCACTATTATTTATGTAACCATTATTTTAATAAGCACTCGCTGGCAATACATTAGATAAAGTGTTAGAATTATCTAAATACTTTGTATAAAATAACTAAATCCGAAATGCGGAGAAGACTTGTAATATAGCGTTCTTTTAGGAGGAGATAAAATGAAACTAGCAGAAATACTACAAAAACCTGTTTTCAATGCTGTGGAAGTTATTGCAGGTCATACTGGTTTAAATAAAGAAATTAAGAATATTACGATGATGGATGCGCCAGATATTGTTGAATATTTATATCCTAACGATTTATTAGTTACAACAGCCTACCATCTTAAAGATAAGCCTGATGTTTTGCTTTCCTTAATAAAAAGTATGCAGGAAAAAGATTGTACTGCACTAGGAATTAAAGCAAAAAGATTTTTAGGACAGATTCCACAAGAAGCAATTCAATTTGCAAATGAAAAAGGCTTTCCACTTTTAGAAATTCCATTAGAAACATCACTTGGTGAAATTGTTAATGGCTCTTTAAATTATATGCTGAGTCAGAGAACAGCAGAGCTAACCAATGCCTTTGAAACCCATCGAAAATTCACACAGCATATTTTGAAAGGAAAAGGGATAAAAAGGCTTGTAGACGACCTATCGCAAATGATTAACAAGCGAATTGTTTTACTTGATGCACATTTTCAAATGCATACCTCTTCTCATACTAGAAATTCGATTGAAAACTACTTCAGCTCCCTTCATGCAAAAGGATATGAATTTTTATTAGCAAGCTCGCCCTATTCTTGTTTTTCGAGCAGAAATACAGAAGAAGTTTTTACTATTTTTCCAATTTATACTCATATGAGGAAGCCAGCATTTTTAGTTGTGCTTGGAGAAATATCGATTGAAGACAAGAGTTTACTGCTTACCATTGAACAAGCTACCAACGTTTTATCTTTTGAGCTAATGAGAGAAAATACAGTAAAGCAATATTCACGAAGGGCACGAAATGATTTCTTTGCTCAGTTTGTGGAAGGCAAATTTACTTTTGCGGAGGAAATTGAAAGTCGGGCAAAAGAATTTTCTTTAAAAAGTGAACATGCTTCGATTGCAATTATTGGCAAAATGGATAACAGTGATCAATATATCTCCTTTACACAGCATTCAGTTGAGGTGGATTATATATATGAATATTTGGAAACGGAAATAAAAAAAGCACCATTTAACTCCCAGCTTTTTATTAAAGATGATCACTGTATTATTATTATGGAAGTCGCCCATTCATCTTATGATTTAGACCATTCGATTCTTCCTTATTTGCAAAATATTCAAGAGTATATTGGAAATACCTTTAAACGGTCTATCTCATTTGGTATTAGCAATGTTTTTCAGCGTCTATTAAATTTACCTAATGCCTATAAAGAAGCACTTAGTGCCTTACATATTGGACAGCTATCTGGCAATATCCCCTTTATCCAGATTCACCGGCCAAAGGATGTCTTTGAGATATTACGAATTATTCCAACGAAGGATCTTCAGGAATTTTACGAATATATCTTTCAATCATTTACAACCAATCAGCAGCAGGAAGAGGAACAGATATTACTAAATACTTTATCGGTATACTTAGAAACGCATTGCCAAATTTCTGAAACGGCAAAACGCCTTTATGTTCATCGTAACACTGTAATCTATCGTTTAGAGAAATGTGAAGAACTCTTAGGAAAAAGTCTGAAAGATCCAGAAACAACCTTTCATCTTCGATTTGCATTCCGGATAAAGTCGATATTAAAAACGAATGAAGGAAAAAAGCAAATTCAAATATAGTGGAGTCTACTTAGATATATAATCTATATTTTCTAAATATTTTGTACAATATAACCAATGACTTCTTTCTTCTTGCTCATTATGATGTTAATTAGCATAACAACAAGTGTTAACTTTATTAACATTATAAGAAAAAGGAGTGTAATGAATGGCTCAAAACAAAGAAAAGGGTTTAAAAATTTTTTCTTTAGGACTTCAGCATGTGCTTGCCATGTATGCAGGTGCTATCCTCGTACCGTTATTAGTTGGAAGAGCATTAAATTTAACAACCGAACAACTCGCTTATCTTGTTGCAATTGATTTATTAACATGCGGAATTGCCACCTTGCTTCAAGCTTGGAAAAATAAATATTTAGGAATTGGATTACCCGTTGTTCTCGGTAGCTCCTTTGTTGCTGTAACGCCGATGATTTCCATAGGAACAAATTACGGAGTTACTGCTATTTATGGAGCTATCATCATAACAGGACTTTTCATGATTATTTGCGCTCCTTTTTTCAGTAAAATAACGAAACTTTTCCCTCCTGTCGTGATAGGAACAGTGGTCACAATAATCGGTTTATCACTCATTCCATCAGGCATTAAAAATATGGGCGGAGGAGCAACTAGTGAAGATTTTGGTTCCATTGAAAATCTGATTCTTTCATTCGGGGTATTATTATTTATTCTCTTGTTAAATCGTTTCACAAAAGGATTTATGCAA
This sequence comes from Niallia sp. HCP3S3_B10, assembly GCF_052064465.1. Lineage (NCBI taxonomy): Bacteria > Bacillati > Bacillota > Bacilli > Caryophanales > Bacillaceae > Niallia > Niallia sp. HCP3S3_B10. The sequence goes on from NZ_JBQHVO010000088.1 coordinate 5,506, forward strand.
TCATTGTCTGTTCTAATGGGAATTATCGTCGGTACTGTTGTTGCTGCTTTTCTTGGAAAAGTGAATCTTTCCCCAGTAAAAGAGGCGAGTTGGTTCCATTTCCCTGAACTATTTTATTTCGGAACTCCTAGCTTTGAGATAGGTCCGATCCTTACAATGTTAATTGTTGGTTTGGTTATCGTCATTGAATCAACTGGCGTTTTCTTTGCACTAAGCAAGATTACGGAAACTCCTTTAAGTGAAAAAGATTTGACAAGAGGATATCGAGCAGAAGGAGTGGCCATTACTTTAGGTGGATTATTCAATGCATTTCCGTATAACACCTTCGCACAAAACGTTGGTCTTGTACAGCTTTCTAAAGTGAAAACCGTCAATGTTGTTGTCGCTGCCGGAGGAATTTTAGTCTTCCTAGGACTCATTCCGAAAGTTGCAGCATTCGCTACCATAATCCCAACACCTATATTAGGCGGAGCAACGGTTGTTATGTTTGGGATGGTTGTAGCTTCTGGAATCAGAATGCTTAGTAAAGTAGATTTTACAAATCAAGCTAACTTATTGATTATAGCATGCTCTATTTCCATCGGCTTAGGAGCAACTGCTGTTCCTACTTTATTTGATCAACTTCCTTCTGGACTACGTATCATTGTCAGTGATGGAATTATTACTGGAAGTATAGCTGCTATCCTGTTAAATCTTCTTTTTAGGGTAAAAACAAATAAACAAAGCACGAGTGCTTCCATTCTCCCTACAGAAGAAGTAACCGAAACACATACACTTTAATGAGAAAAGCGGCCAGTCTTATTTTGACAAACGGCCGCTTTTCTCATTTCCTTTATTCATCTCTTAGCTTTGTCAGATTCATCGTTTTCATTCTCACTTGTTCTGGATTGACCTGAATTCTCGCTACATTTGTTTCCATTGCTGTTCTCGCAACAGCCGCCGCAACAGCGGGAGCTACTCTTGCATCAAAAGGACTTGGAATAACATACTCTTCATCCAACTCTGATTCCGCAATTAATTCTGCAATTGCTTCAGCAGCAGCTTTTTTCATCGCTTCATTAATAGCCGTTGCTCGGACATCTAAAGCACCACGAAAAACACCTGGGAATGCCAATACATTATTTACTTGGTTCGGAAAATCAGATCTTCCTGTTCCGATTATCCTAGCACCTGCTTCTTTCGCTTCAGCAGGACTTATTTCTGGCACTGGATTTGCCAGCGCAAAAATAATTGCGTCCTGATTCATCGTTCGTACCATCTCTTTTGTTAAGGTACCTGCGACAGAAACTCCAATAAATACGTCCGCTCCTTTAATAGCATCACGCAAAGACCCTTTTTCATTTTCTCCATTTGTAAAGGTTGCCACAGATTCTTTTGCTTGGTTCATTCCAACAGATCTTCCTGCATAAATCGTCCCTTTTGTGTCACATAAAATCATATTGGTTACACCAGAAGAAAAGAGAAGTTTCGCAATGGCTATCCCCGAAGCACCAGCCCCATTTATAACAATTTTTAAATCCTTCATTTCTTTATTTACAAGCTTCAGTGCATTAATAAGACCAGCTAATGCTACAATCGCCGTTCCATGCTGATCATCATGAAATACAGGAATATCTAATTCTTGCTTTAATCGTTCTTCTATTTGAAAACAATCAGGTGCAGCAATGTCTTCTAGGTGGATTGCACCAAAAGTAGGAGCCATTAATTTCACAGTTTCCACTATCTTATCTTTATCTATTGTATTTAAAGCAATCGGAAAGGCATCTACCCCAGCAAAGCTTTTTAATAAAATTGCTTTTCCCTCCATAACCGGAAGAGAGGCCGCTGCCCCAATATTCCCCAAACCAAGTACAGAGCTACCGTTTGTCAAGAGGCCCACCATATTCCCTTTCATCGTAAAATCATATACAGATTCAGGATTTTCGAAGATTTCTTTACACGGTTCGGCAACTCCTGGAGAATAAGCTAGACTTAAATCATGGGCATTTTTCACATCTATCTTTGCATAAATCCCTAATTTCCCTTGTTTAACCTGATGCATATGTAAAGCTTCTTCTCTTAAAGACATTTTATCTCTCCCTTATTGATTGCCATTTTCTCTAACATAATGCTTCTTTCTCATTGAGGTATTTTTCATGGTATATTGAAAAGCCAAAAAGGAAACGCTTTCATAAACTAAGCTTTATTAGACATTTTTTCTGCATGGTTAAATCCAACGAGATATCACGCAGTTACCCCCACCTAACCATTTATTAGACGAGGGCTAACTGCAAGTTAATGTTTAATACATTTTCATCTTTAATATATGATTATTCAATATTCACCATTATTCATTTTTAGCTATATCAACAATTATTTCGTCCTGCTTATTTACAGAGATTAATACATCAACCATATGAATAAAGAGACCATTTTCTACTACTCCTACTATATTATTCAGTGTTTGATGTAATTGCTTGGGGTTTTGGATACTAGAAAAAGAACAATCGATAATATAGTTTCCATTATCCGTAAGATAAATCTCTTCGTCTTTCATCCGCAACTCTGTTTTGCACCCTAATTTCTGAATAGCTTTCTCTGTTTGTTTATACCCAAATGGAACTACCTCTACAGGCAAAGGAAAATGGCCTAAGGTTTGGACTTTCTTGCTCCCATCAGCTACAACAATAAAGGTTTTGGCAGCACTCGCAATTATTTTTTCTCGTAATAATGCTCCGCCTCCTCCTTTTATAGCAAAGAAATTGGCATCAATTTCATCTGCACCATCAATGGCAATATCTAATTCTTCCACTTCATTGATATCAACTAATTGAATTCCATATTCACTTGCTAATTTTTCCGTAGCTTTTGACGTGGCAACCCCTTTTAAATTCATCCCTGCCTTAATCATTTCGCCCATCGTTTTAATCACATAAAATGCTGTAGATCCTGTTCCTAGTCCAACTGTCATTCCATCTTTTACATATTGAATTGCTGCTGTTTCTCCTACTAATGCTTTTTCAGCCTGTCTATCCATCCTGTTCACCTACAATTATTTTGTCATCGTTATCCTCCCTTCTATAATAGATGATATATCCTTCTCTTTCATCTATTTTTCATTAGATATTATCTCCTAAATACATTTTCACTTTATTTTTTACTTGCTCCATTTTATTCGCATTTTTTCTATACATTAATTTCGCCTCTTTATTGTCTGTTTGTAGCGAATACATTTCCAAGTCTGCTTGTACTTTTTTTATCGTCGCAAGCAATAGTGGTCTTTCTTGTGCTTCTGCCAGCTTGATTTTATCGTCAAAAATGTCAATGGTAAGTTCCCCATAAGAATCAACTTGCCCTAGGAATACATTATCTTGTGTTACACCTAATTTCTCTAATTCCATACGCAACCAAGATGGGGTTTTTCCCGCTTTTGTTAAAGAATCATAAACGATATTCCCATCCATTATGATCGTTTGAGGCGCCTTTTCACTTGGCACTTTCATGTTAAGATCTTTGGGAGTGATGGGTCTATTTTCCTTTTTCAATAAAACACTGAGCATTCCCTTTGGCTCAAGTACAGCATATTCAATTTCTGCCAAGCTAAAAACATCTTTTTGCCGCAAAAGCGTAGAAAAATCATCAATCGTATAATGCTCTTTCTTCAAATTCCCTTCCAGGAGTTTTCCATCTTCCACCAATACCGTGCCAGTGCCTTCTATTACATTGCGCAATGTTTTACTTTTTAAGGAAATCACATCTGCTAAATAGGAGATGATTGCAAAGACGAATATCCCGAGTATCCCATGCATAACACTAAGACTGGAGTTTAGGATAACCTCTCCTGCGATATCTCCCAGTGTAATACCTGCTATGTATTCAAAAAGGGATAACTGAGAAATATGCTTTTTTCCTAATAGTTTTGTGGTAATAAATAATACAATGACAAAAAGCAAAGAACGCAAAACTACGATAAACATGTTTTCACCATCCCATTAAGAAGAGCTATATTCCTTTTCTTCTCGCTCTAATTGATATACCCTTAGCTGAATATCATTTTTAATCTCTCCAACTAATACCATTGCTTCGTGAAAAGCCTTTTGGGCCTCTTCTTCCATGGAATGAAGAGCAAAGGCAGATAGCTGGGATTCAATACCTTTTAAACTCGCTAAAGTCTGCTTCACATTAGATGCAACTGTCATCTTTTCCTCCAATAGAAGAGAAGCCGTATATAGAAGGGAAGTCAATTTTCTCCTAGAAACGGCTTCTCGATATTTTTAGCATGTATTATTGTTGTGCATATTGTGGTTCTTCTTTCTGAATCTCTTGTAGCCTTGGATTTAAGGAATCAACTATTTGTTGTGTTTGTTGTGCAGCAGTTTGATATATTTGCTTTGCCGATTGGTTATCTGTAGCTAAAGCAAAGGTTTCTAAACTTGCTTGTGCACTTTTTAAACCAGCAATTGTTTGTTTAACGTCTGAAATTACCGTCATAGAGCAGCCACCGTCCTTAAATTTTTTTACTACCTTTATATCATTTCATTAACGTCTATTGTTATGCAGTAAAAAAAATCCAAATCTATAGAGAGAAGCCCTCTTTGGCCTTTAAATAATTGAAACTTTTGCTTTATACAGCCGTATTATTTAGTAAAAACAGAAGGAGTTAAAAAATGATTACTGTCATTATCGTTTTAACTGTATTTTCTATTCCCCTAGCTGGTATTATAACTACCCATTTAGAGAAGCAGACAAAATTAAATCATGCTATGCTAAAAGATCAATTGGAGCTTGAAAGATTAAAGCATGAAAATTTTTTATTAGAAACAAATAAAATGAAATTAGAAGTGGAGAAGAGAAAATGGAGAAGGAAAATAATTTATTGGAGAAGAAGTGATTTAGAACTAGGCATTTCTTGAAAAAGTGGGGGGACAACCTTAGCTCCTTGGCTAAAGCTTGCTTTATTCCCCGTAGGAGTGGACTGTCCCCCACTTCGTTGTTAAAAGTTTTTTTGCTTCAAAAAGGAAATAATTTTTAAAAAACTGAATAGCGTAATTCATTTAATATTATTCAACCAAGCTTTAAATAAACAATAACAGACTTACTGCCATCACAGCCATTCCTGCTATTAAGCCGTATATCGATAGGTGACCTTCGTCATATTTTTTTGCTGCTGGCAATAATTCATCTAGTGAAATAAAAACCATAATGCCTGCTACTGCTGCAAAAATTAGTCCAAACATAACATCATTTAGAAATGGCATTAAAATAAGAAAGGCAACAATCGCGCCGACTGGTTCTGCTAATCCTGACAAAAAGGAAAGTTTAAATGCTTTTCTTCGATCACCTGTCGCAAAATAAACAGGGACTGCAACTGCGATTCCCTCTGGAATATTATGTATCGCTATCGCAACGGTAATTGCTACACCAAGTCCCGGATCCTGAAGAGCTGCAGTAAAGGTTGCAATCCCTTCTGGAAAATTGTGAATAGCAATTGCCAGTGCAGTAAAACTTCCCATTTTCAAAAGAGAGTGATCTGTCTGCCTTACATTAGATTTATTAATATCTTCCACTTTCTTTAACTCATGTGGGTTTCCTTGTTCAGGAACAAATTTATCTATTAAAGCAATTAACAATATTCCACCAAAGAACCCTGCTACAGTAAGCCAATTACCCGTTTGCTGTCCTAATGATCCAACTAATGCATCTTTTGCTTTCACAAAGATTTCAATCATCGATACATAAATCATCACACCGGCAGAGAAACCTAGCATCCAAGAGAGAAATTTTGTATTGGTGGTCGATGTAAAAAATGCAAGCATACTTCCTATCCCAGTAGCCAGCCCCGCTAATAATGTCAAACCAAATGCAACCAATAAATTTTCGGGCATTTAAATCCCCCTTATTCCTCTGTATTATTTTTAACTTTTTCGTATATACAAAAATTATACCTTCGTTTAAAAATGTTTCTCTTAGGAAAGATTTTAACCAATTTCGAAATATTCGTCAATTTATTTATGGATAGATTATATCTATAGTCATCTAGCTCTATACAAATTCAATCTTTGCTGAATAATGAAGAGCACTTTTTTAATTATACGTAAAAGGGATAATTTCTTTCCTCCCTTTTACAAATTTCTTAAGGCAAGTTAATGGAATTCTATGTATTAGTCTATTTTTCTTCTACTATTCATCTCTTTATATATTCTCTTTACACCCTCTGTAATAATCGTGCTTCCAATTAGATCGATAACAATATTTCCATTTATCATTTTAATTAAGTAATAAGATAATGTGCCTATTCCCATATCCATCATAACAAATCGCTTCATTTTCGATATGTCCATTACGACAATAATTATTTGTTTCTGATCCTCTTTATTCATTTTCCCCAACTCCCCTTTGCAATTAAAGTATGATGGAAAACGTTTGTCCGATGTCCTCCATTCTTCAACAATGGATTTTTCCAAAATAAAAGATTCAAATCATACACGATTTGAATCTTTTATCTTACCAATGTAATTTTTTTAACTTCTATTGTTTTTCAAAATAATCTATTGAGCTTTTACATAATCTGCAGACTTTACACCTGCTTGACGACCAAAGATGATAATCTCTGCAACAGAATTTCCTCCAATTCTATTCTCACCATGTAGAGCACCGGTTACTTCTCCTGCAGCAAATAATCCTGGAATAGTCTGACCCTCTTCATTAAGTACCTCTGTATTTGTATTTATTTTTACTCCACCCATTGTATAATGAATACCAGGAGCAATTTTAATAGCATAGTAAGGTGCCTTTGACAAATCATTTTCAATTCCTGTTGTTCTTCCAAAAGCTTGATCCTCTTTATTTGTAACAGCTTTATTCCAAGTATCTAATGTTACTTGCAGTTCATCTGAAGAAACATTCATTTTCTCAGCAAGCGCTTCTATTGTTTCTCCTTCTAGCACAAAGCCCATTTCCTCATATTGTTCAATTGCTTTTGCACGTGATTTTACGCCAGAATCAAACACTAAGTATGCTGATTTTTCTGGTAGTTCATTAATTGCTGCTGTTACTTTATCACGAGTATCAAGTTCATTTGTGAATCTTTTTCCTTCTACAGATACCAAGATAGCTCCTTCACCACGAACTGCTTCACCAATTAAGTAAGACTCCTCTTGTTGTACTGTTGGATGGACTTGAATTTGCTCTAAATCAACCGTCGCTCCTCCTAATTTTTCTATCATTTTAATACCATCACCAGTGCTACCAGCTTGGTTTGTAGTTACATAATCTCCTAGATCACTTCTTACTTCTTTTATCATTTCCATATTAGCGCCAAAACCACCTGTAGTGACAACCACCGCTTTTGCTGTAATTGTTTTTTCCTCTGTTTGATTGAAAAGTACGTCTACACCATTTACAATTCCATCTTTTTCAGTTATTTCCTTCACATCTGCGTTGACAAAAAGAGGTATCCCATTTTCTTGAACGTTTTTCAATAAACCATCTACAATATATTGCCCTACCGCTGATCCATCTTCAGGTCGGTGGGTACGTTTTTCATTCATCCCACCAGTAATCGTTAAATTATTCAAACGAATACCAATCGTATCTAGCCATTCAATCGCACTAGCTGAGTTATCAACAAAGAAACGTAGCATTTCCTTATCATTTGTTTCATGTCCACCCTTTAATGTTTCTTCATAAAAAAGATCATTACTATCTTCAATTCCTTGCTCTTTTTGAAACTTAGTTTCAGAAGCATTCATTCCAGAAGAAGCTTTTGTTGTATTTCCACCTGCAACAGGCATTTTTTCTAAAATAACGGGATTTAATCCTTTGGCCTTTGCTTCTAATGCAGCAGTCATCCCAGCGCCGCCAGCTCCAACAATGATAATATCATAGCTGTCTTTAAGCTCTTCATACGGTGTATAGCTTGTTTGAGAAGCTCCCGATACTGCCTCAGCTTCCTTTTCTTCATTTTCTTGTTTTTGTGTGCTATTTGTTTTTTCATTCCCACAGCCTGCAATAATAAGTACGAAAGAAAAAGCAAAAATAAAGGTTGCAATAAATTTCTTTTTCATCATTTATCCTCCAAATGATTTCATAATCTGATAATTGCGTTGATGCGTTTATCTACCAAAGTATAACATCAACTTTATAGATTGTGTAAAAGTTCACAAATTGTTAAAAATTCTTTTGTTTTTATAGTTAGCGCTTTCAACCAAAAAAACTGCCATTAAGCTCCTTTAAGACAGCTTAATGACAGCAAGACTACATTAATCAATTACTAATCCTGTTTATTCATTGTTTGATGAGTACAGATAATTCCCCTTCAAACACTTCTTCCTCTTTATCATTATACGTGCTAAGCAAAACTGTAAGAATTCCAGTAGCACTCCTATTTTGCTTTTTTTCGAGAACTTTTACAATCGTATAAAGTTCATCTCCTGGAAAAACGGCTTTCAAAAATTTAATATGATTCATTTCTGTTCCAGCTATAACATCCTCCCCATATTTCTCCTCTTCTACCCATAGTTTGAATGAAATAGCTAAAGTATGGATACCAGAAGCAATTATTCCTTTAAATCTGCCTTCCTTTGCTTTCTCTTCATTTACATGCATATATTGGGGATCAAATTCTCCTGCAAACTTTACTATCTCTTCTTTTGTAACTTTAAAGGATTTTGTTCTAAAGCTTTGTCCTATTTTAAATTCATCTAATTTCATTCTAGCCCTCTTTTCTTTTACTTATCTATAAACGGATTATAGCATCACAGATTAAATATCGCTCGTAGTTGACATATGTACACTGTAAACTATCATTCTATTCTTTATAAAAAATCGAGTAATCATGAAATAGATTACTCGATTTTTTTATTGGTTATGTGTTTATTCTTGTTATTTTTCATAATCTTTCGGAATGCAATCTTGCTAAAGCGCCTATTTTTTTATTGTTTTCTTCATAATTATCAGGAACGGTCATTTTAATAGATAAATACTAATTATTTTTTCATATTTAATCGGAAAAAATATTTTGTTTTCTATTAGAAATAATATATTAGCTACAGAACTACAAAGAATATAAAGGTGGCTATGCAGGAGGAAGAGCAACTTTTGGGGCAAAAATAATTCAAAAAAGCTACACAAATGATAAAATAATCAAAATGTGTAACTTTAAATTTGGGTGTAAATTTTAGGATTTTAATTAACTCTCTATATAATACTAATCAACCCAATTTATTGATTTCAAGTCTTGCTCTAGCCATGATTGAGTCAAGTTTTTGTGGGAGTTTTTTTTAGCTCCCTTTTTATAAAGTAAAACTTCTAATTTTGTATCCGTTTTCTAAATGTTTTCT